>JAHEXO010000227.1 GCA_023252065.1 Nocardioides sp.
GTGCCGTGTCAATTCGTCGCCGGACGCAGCCGGTAGGCCAACACGGAGACGCCGACGCGTGCACGTGCAACCACGGTCAGTCCAGGGACCAGGTCCCGAGCGGCCCAGACCCGAAGAGCGCGCTCTGTCAGCGAGCGAACAGACACCCCGTCCCGGCACACCCCAGGATCGACGCATCGCACCAACTGCCTCGGTCCAGCAAGAGGAGCCCGACATGTACTTCATCAACCCCGACTACATCGCCCAGGTGTTCCTCGAGAACAACCCTCCCAGTGCGAAGAACAGGCGTCGGGTGGCCAAGGCCCAGCCCCGCGAGCGCACCTCTCCCTCACACACCGTCTTCCCGAAGCCCCGCCACTCCCGTCTGTGGACCCTCGTCCACTTCCACCAGGCCTACAGCTGAGCCGGAGCCCCGAGTCGGGGACGCCAGGTGACTTTGGACCCTGACCTCCTGTTCGGTCGCTGACCAAGGCTGGTGGCGTGGGTGGGGATGCGGTGGCCGCGTCGGTCGACCTGTTCTGGATTCCGCTGGGCGCCGGCGGGCACGTCGTACGGTGGAACGGTCGGGTCTACGAGTGCTGGTCGGCGCGACGTGAGCACCGCGCTCCGGCCGACCTCTACCACTGCGCGCTGGTGCTCCGGCTGGACGACATCTCGTACGCCGTGGAGATGGGGCCGGTGTGGAACGTGCGGGACGCCGAGCGTGGCGTGCTCGTCGAGGGGCCAGTGGGTGTGCGGTGGCTCGGCCGGTTCCGAGCCTTTCGGTACGAGATGCGGTGCTGGCGCGGCGGCAACATCCCAGACCTGGGCGAGGCGGTCGAGAGCCCTGTTCGTACGACCGAGGACCGGGCGCAGGTCGGCGCCGTTCTCGAGGTTCTCCGCGACCTGCCGGCCCTGACGTGGGGACGGGACGAGCTCGGCCTGGGCGAGATGTGGAACTCCAACTCCGCGATCGCCTGGGCTCTTGCGCGCACGGGGCACGACATGGACTCGATCGAGCCTCCTCGTGGGGGACGGGCCCCGGGTTGGCGCTCGGGAGTCGCGCTGGCTGCTCGACAGCCGACGTCTTAGCGCGAAGGTCGGGGCCGGCTGTCGAATTCGTGGTCCGTCGATCGACGTAGGGATGACAAGGAGTCGACGCACACCCGGGAGTGACGCAAGCCGATGACCGCAACCCTGGTTCGCCCCACGAGCACGCCCGACGCCGCGTTCGGTGGAAGGCATCGAGACGACCTGCTCCACCGGCTCTCGCCCCGCGAGCTGGAGGTGCTCACGCTCATGGCCGAAGGTCGGTCCAACCTCGCTATCGGCGAGCAGCTCACGGTGGAGCTCAAGACGGTCGAGACCCACGTAGGCCGCGTCTTCACCAAGCTCGGGCTCAACGAGGACCGACACGAGAACCGGCGCGTGCTCGCGGTCCTGACCTACTTCGGCCGCGCGGACTGAGTGCGGAGCGGCCGAGGTGGTCGGCATGCGCCGGCGCCGCGAGACAGAGCTACTCGGAGCGGCGACCCTGATGACCGGCGAGCTCCCCGAGGATCGCCTCGATCTCGTCCAGGCTGTCCTTCCGGCCCTCTAGGCTGGTCATCCGGTCACGGCCGGCGTGGTCGCGGAACGCCAGGCCCCATCGGAACGTCGTCACCCCGTCGGTCTCGTGCAGCTCCATGGTCTCGATCGCCTCCACCGGGGGGTCGCCCTCGAACAACCATGTCTCCACGGTGCGGGTCGGGGGCTCGACCTCCAGGTAGGTGCCGCTGAAGAAGAGCACGGTCCCGTCCTCGGTGACGAACGAGGAGTGGTAGCTCCCACCGACCAGCAGGTCGATCGTGCACTCCCTCATCCGGTCCGGGTAGGTGGCGCCCCATCGTCGTACGTGCTCGGGCTTGGTCAGCACGTCGAACACAAGGGCGATCGGTGCGTCGAACTCTCGGGTGATGACGATCTCGAGCTCGCTCGGGAACTCGATGACTGCCGACCCGCGACGATCAGGTGTCATGGCCTTCTCCTTGTTGTCGTTGTAGCTCGTGGAGGTAGTCGTCGATGCGATCGAGCCGTTCGTTCATGACGCGCTCGTAGGTGGCCACCCAGTCGTGCACGGGGCGCAGCTGTTCCGGTACGAGTCGGTACAGCCGGCGTCGACCCTCGGCCCGACACCTGACGAGCCCCACCTCGTGGAGCACCCGGAGATGCTTCGAGACCTGGGGCTGCGAGATCGCGACGTCCTGCACGATCGCCCCGACGGCTCGCTCACCCGTGACGAGTGCGTCCAGGATCTGGCGACGATGGACGTCGGCGACTGCGTTGAACACGTCTGACGTCGTCGCAGCGCGGGCCATCGCCCCAACATATTCCGATGACGGAATATGTCAAGGTCTGGTGGTCGGATCGGGGGAGACGCCGAGGAGGCGCCAGGCGACGGTGACCTCCGGAGTGTCGGCAGAGAGTGCCTCGACCAAGGAGCTGCCCGCGGCCTCGAGGGCGTCGGCACCGAGCGGGTGGAGGCCGTCGAGGATGAACAACGCGTGCGTCGTCGTCTCGTCCAGGCGGGTGCGCACGCACTGACGCCAGTTCCAACGTCGGCAGGTGACGCCGGCGTCGTCGCGCCAGATCACCTCGCCGGGGTCGGGGGCGAGTGTCGTCGGGCGGCCATCCGCCATGGTGTCGAAGTGCTCGTCCCCGGTGGCGCGGACCAGACGTGGGGGACCGACGTAGCGGTCGAGGTCCTCTCCGCCGACAGGCACCAGGTGCTCGACCGAGATCGCGTTGTAGAGGTCGGTGAGCCGGTCGATGCGCGGCAGCCCACCCCCGACGCGACGCAGCAGGGCTTCGACGCTGCTGCGCGCCGTTCGGTGCTTCACGCCGAAACCGAGGAAGGCCTCTCGCCAGACCGCCACCTCCGACAGGGTCTCCGGCGATGCGCCGGCGAGGCGCGAACGCGCCCTCTCCTCGGCGCGGCGGAGCGCAGCGCCGCTGGTTGCGTCGCTGGGTCCACCGCGTACGCCGGTGGCGACGATGAGCAGCGCTCGGTAGTCGGGTCGCAGGCGCAGGACATCGTCGTCCACGTAGGCGTGGGCAAGGGCCGGCGACACCGGAGCGTCCGGGTGCGGGCTCACGGGGGCCCCGCAGTGGAGATCGGCTCGTAGACGGCGAGGGCGAACCGGGCAGTGCGGGCGGTCGAGGCATTGGTGTAGCCGTGGTCGAGACCTCCGTCGAAGCTGGCCGAGTCGCCTGCCTTCAGTCGATGCGCGGTGCCGTCGACGACCAGGTCGATGGCGCCGGACAGCACGAGCAACAGCTCGCGCGTGCCGGTGCGGTGAGCCTCGCTCGCGTGGGTGTCTCCGGGCCCGAGGCGCCAGTCCCACAGCTCGTTGACGTCCGGTGGGTTGGTGCCGGCCACCATCACGGCCGCTCCACCGGCCGGGCTCGTCCACATCGGGCCGACCTCGCCGGCCCGGTGGACGGTGACCGGCTCGGCCTCGTCGTCGGCGGTATCGACGAGCGCCGGCAGTCCGATGCCGAGTGCGTCGGAGAGGCGCAGCAGGGTGGCGATGCTGGGGTTGGTCGACCCCTGCTCCACGTTGACCACCATGCGCCGGCTCACTCCTGACCTCAGGGCGAGCTGGTCGAGCGTCCAGCCTTGGGCGGTCCTGGCGCCTCGGACCCGGAGGCCGATGGCGCGCGCGACGGCCACCGCCGGATCGGTGGACACGATATCGGTCGGCACGCTCACGTAGTGCATAGTAGTGCACTAGAGGCTCGTCGTGCTGCACCATGACCAGAGATGGGAGGAGCCGCTATGGCTTGGACTGATGCCCCTCTGCGCTCCTCCCTGGATGCGCGACCTCCGGCCTGGTCGATGGCGGTCGTGGCGATGCTGTCGGTCCAGCTCGGTGCCGCCTTGTCGGTCGGCCTGTTCCCGGTCGTGGGGGCTTCGGGCACGGGCTGGCTCCGCCTGGTGGCGGGAGCCCTCATCCTGCTCGCGATCGCGCGCCCGCGACCGCGTGACGTCCCTCGCGCCGTGGTCGCACCGGTGCTGGCGCTGGGGGTGGCCACCGGCACCACCACGGTGGCGTTCCTCGCCGCCCTCGACCGCATCCCGCTGGGGACGACGGTTGCCATCGAGTTCCTCGGACCACTGAGCGTGGCGGCCCTGCGCGCCCGCGACCGGCGGATGCTGGCCTGGCCGGGGCTCGCCCTGGCCGGGGTGCTGCTGCTCACCCACCCGTGGGAAGGCGGAGCCGACGTCGTGGGCATGCTGCTGGCGGCGCTCGCCGCCGCCGGCTGGGGGACCTACATCCTGCTCACCCAGCACGTCGGCGACCGGGTGGCCGGCGTCAAGGGTCTCGCGCTGACGATCCCGGTGGCCGCGCTGGTCACGACGCCGTTGGGCTTGCCGCAGGTAGCAGGCCACCTGACCCCGACCCTGGTCCTGGCAGTCCTCGGCCTCGCCGTGCTGATGCCGGTGGTCCCGTTCGCGCTGGAGATGGCGGCGTTGCGGCGGCTCACCGCCACTGCGTTCGGGACGCTCATGGCTCTGGAGCCGGGCCTCGCAGTCGTCATCGGGGCCGTCGTGCTGCACCAGGCGTTGGGCCCGACCCAGCTGGCTGGTGTCACCTTGGTCGTGGCCGCAGGCCTCGGCGCCGAACGACGAGGGCGTCGGCAGGAGTGCAACTACCCGGACCCAGCGTCCGCTCTCTGAGGCGGCCCAGCAGTCCGGGTCAGGCCCGGCCGTCGGCCGACACTCCGGTGGCCGCCTCGCGCCGCGTGTCGCCGGCGGCGACCAGGTCGCCGTCCAAGGTCTCGAGGGCGGCGCCGACTCCGCCGAAGTACATGTGGGGCTCCGGGTACTCGTGACTCGGCAACCCCGACCGCGCGGCGGCGGCGGCGATCGCCTCGTCACGCTCGTGCTCGACCACGAAGCCGTC
>JAHEXO010000228.1 GCA_023252065.1 Nocardioides sp.
ACCACAGCGACGTCGCCCAGGCGCTCGACGACGTGGCTCTCGCCTGCTCTCCCCATCGCGACCTGGCGGTCAACCCCGGCAAGATGCTCGGCATCGCGCTGGCCGACACGCTCCCCGTGGTCTGGGGTGGCTCGTCGCTGGCGGCCCGCGCCGCCCGCCGGGTCTCCGAGACCATCCGCCGCGCGTCGGGCCAGTCGGCGATCGCCGGCGACGCCGAGCATCTGCTGCCCCTGATCGAGGCGGTCCGTCCGCGCGACGTCTTCGACGACCCGTTCGCCGACGAGGGCGGGGAGCGGCGGCCGATGCTGCTGATCTTCGACGACGGCGCCGACGACCCCGTCGTCCGCGAGGACCGCGGGCGGCTCCAGGCGGCCGCCGCAGAGCACGGGGTGCGCGTCGAGATCGTCACGATCGAGGCCGCCACCGAGCTCGCCCGCTACGCGTAGCTGGTGCTCAACGGTCGCTACGGCGCGGAATACCTGCGCGTCGGTCTCGTCGAGGACTGACTCTCGAGAGACTTCGAGACGAAAGTGCGTTGCTTCCCCGCCCCCGTACGCGATCTGGTGGTGTGAGGACAGCGATGACCGAGGAGGCGGACGTGGCGGATCCGTGGTCGGCACAGGAGCGGCGACGCGTGTCGCGGCTGTGTGTCGTACTGACCGGAGATCCCGCGGCCGCCGACGACCTCGCCCAGGAGACGCTGCTGCAGGCCTGGCGGATCCGCGACCGGCTCGTCGACCCGGCCGCCCGCGGACCGTGGCTGGACGCGATCGCCCGCCATGTCTGCCGCCGCTGGCGCACGCGGCAAGGGCGGATCGGGGTGCACGAGGTGAGCGCCGAGCCGCCCGGCGAGCCGGCGGGCACGGCCCACGCCGACCAGGACGAGCTGCTCGACCATCTCGAGCACGAGGAGCTCGCCGTGCTCCTCGAGCGCGCGCTCTCCCGTCTCCCGTCGGAGACCCGGCAGGCGTTGGTCGCTCGTTATGTCGACGACCTGGCACCCGCCGAGATCGCGGCGCGGCTGGGGCTGTCGCCGCAGGCGGTGTCGATGCGGTTGGTGCGCGGCCGCTCGCGGATCCGGCAGCTGCTCGAGACCGAGCTCGTCGACGACCCGCTGGCGCAGGCCTGGGTCGGCCGCCACGGAGTGGCCTGGCGCGCGACGCGCGTCCCCTGCGCCTCGTGTGGGCGACCAGGCACCAGCATGCGCCGCGACACCCGGGTCGGCGCGGTGGAGCTCCGCTGCGACTCGTGCGAGCCCGACGGAGTCGCGTCCCGCTGGCGTCTCGACAACCCCGCTCTGGCGCCCCACCTGGAGGCGGTCCGTCGGCCGAGTGCCGTCGTCTCCCGGATGGCGGACTGGGCGCACGCCTGGTGGCTGCCTGCGATCGAGGGCGGCCGGGTGGCGTGCACGCGGTGCGGCAGCGACTGCCCGGTCCAGCCCTACGAGCGCTCGGATCGCATCGCGACCCAGATCCGGCGCGGCTGGGCTGTCTCGTGCCGCTCCTGCGGCGAGGAGCTGACCACCTCGTTCCTGGGGCTGGCCATGTCCTTCCCCGAGACGCGCGCCCTCCGTGGCCGCCGGCCGCGCGCACGCGCCGTACCGACGCGACGCATCGAGACCGACGGACGCGCCACCCTGGTGGTGGCGGTGCGGGACGACGCCACGGGTGACCTGGTCGAGGTGCTGTTCGACGACGCGACGAGCCGGGTGGCCGGCCTCGTCGTGTCCCGGTGATCGGGGTCCTCCGCCACCGCGACTTCTCGCTCCTGTGGTGGGGCGGGCTCGTCTCGGTGGCGGGCGACTGGATGCTCATCGCGGTCCTGCCCTACGTCGTCTACGTGCGCACGGGCTCGACGGTCGCCACCGCCGGGATGACGATCGCGGCGCTGGCACCCGGGATCGTGCTCGGCTCGGCCGCGGGGGTGCTCGTCGACCGCTGGGACCGGCGTCGCGTCCTGGTGGTCACCAACCTCCTCCAGGCGGCGACCGTGCTGGCCCTCCTCGCTGTGCACGGTGCGTCGCTGCTGTGTGTCGTCTATGTCGTGGCCGCAGCGCAGTCGGCGCTCTCCGCGTTCGCGATGCCGGCCGAGAACGCCCTGCTCCCGACCCTGGTCCCGGCCGAGGAGCTCGTCCCTGCCAACGCCCTCAACGCCCTGAACAACCGGGTGGGCCGGGTCGTCGGCCTGCCGATCGGGCCTCTCGCCTACGCGTACGGCGGGCTGGGCGCGGTGGCGGTCGCCGACGCGGTCAGCTTCGTCGTCGCCGCCGTGCTGGTGAGCCTGATCCGCACGGCGGGGGTCCCGCGCGAGGGGCGCGATCGCGGAGCACCCGGAGGATTCCTGGCCGAGTGGCGCGAGGGCTGGGCGCTGATGCTGGAGGACCGGTCGATCAGGGCGTTGTTCCTCGTCTTCGGCCTGATGACGTTCGGCGGCACGATGCTCGACCCCCTCTCGGCACCTTGGGTCCGCGACGTGCTGCACGGGGGCGAGGGCGTCTACGCCCTGCTGATGATGGTGCACGGGGTCGCCGGCATCGCCGGGTCGGTGGTGGTCGGTGCCTGGGGAGCCAGGATGTCGCCGCGGATGCTCTGCGGGGCGGGGTCGGTGCTGGCCGGCTGCCTGCTCGTCGTCCGGTTCAACGTGCCGCTGCTCGGGGTTGCGATCGTGCTGAGCCTGGTCGCGGGCGTCACCGCCGTCGCCTCGTCCGTGGGCGTCGAGACGCTCGCCCAGCAACGGGTGCCGGAGCCGTTCCGCGGGCGCGTGTTCGGCTCGCTCCAGGCGATGATCTGGCTGTGCAGCCTGCTCGGCGCCGCCCTGGGCGGAGTGGGTGCCGAGCGGTTCGGACTGCTCCCGATGCTCGACCTGGCCTCGTTCCTGGTCCTCGTTGCCGGGCTCGTCGTCCTGGCCGCGGTGCCCGCCGGCATACGCACCGAGCAGGGCGACCTGGTCCGATAACCTCCCCCGCATGTCGACCGAAGGCAGCACCAAGGCAGTCGTTGCCGCTCTGCTGGCCAACACCGGCATCGCGGTGGTCAAGTTCCTGGCGTTCCTGCTGACCGGCGCGTCCTCGATGCTGGCCGAGGCGATCCACTCGGTCGCCGACTCCGGCAACCAGGTGCTGCTCCTCCTCGGCGGCCGGCAGTCACGCAAGCGACCGACGGCCGAGCACCCGTTCGGCTACGGCCGCGAGCGCTACATCTACGCGTTCATCGTTGCCATCGTGCTGTTCGCGGTCGGCGGGCTGTTCGCCCTCTACGAGGCCTACCACAAGGGTCACGAGCTGCACGCGACCCATGGTCACCCGCCCGACTCGCTGCTGGACAGCCAGTGGTGGTGGGTGCCGCTGGTCGTGCTGGTGGCGGCGATGGTGATGGAGTCGCTGTCCTTCCGGACCGCGATCCGGGAGACCAACCACATCCGCGGCGACGCGTCGTACGTCGAGTTCATCCGCCGCGCGAAGCAGCCCGAGCTGCCGGTGATCCTGCTCGAGGACTTCGCCGCCCTGATCGGTCTCGTTTTCGCGCTGCTCGGCGTGGGGCTGTCGCTGCTGACCCAGAACCTGTGGTTCGACGTGATCGGCACTGCGCTGATCGGCCTGCTGCTGGTCGCCGTCGCGGTGGTCCTCGCCATCGAGACCAAGAGCCTGCTGCTCGGTGAGTCCGCCTCGGTCGCGGCGGAGCAACGGATCGTGAACGAGCTGACCGCCATCGAGGGGATCGACTCGATCGTCCACCTCAAGACGATGCACCTCGGCCCCGACGAGCTGCTCGTCGCAGCCAAGATCGCCGTACCTCCCAGCGACTCCGCCGCCGACGTCGCTGCCCACATCGACGCGGCCGAGGCGGCCATCCGCGCGGCCGAGCCCACCGCCCGGGTGATCTACCTCGAGCCCGACATCCACCGGCCGCAGGGCTAGGGCAGGTAGCGGCGCGACCCGGCGTTGGGCGTCTGCAGCGTCACGATGGAGACCACCTGGCCGGTCGCAGGACTGTGCACCATGCGGTCGTTGCCGACGTACATCGAGACGTGGTGGACCACCCCGCCCGTGGAGTAGAAGAGCAGGTCGCCGCGTCGCGCCGGCGAGGCCGGCGTCCCGCGACGTGACTGGGGTGCGGCGTCGCGCGGGATCCGGACGCCGTGGAGGCGGTAGGTGAGCCAGGTCAGCCCGGAGCAGTCGACCCCGAACCCGGACGCCCCGGCCCAGAGGTAGGCCAGCCCGACGAAGCTCTCGGCCCGGGCGACGATGCTGCTGCGGGTCGGTGCCAGCGCCGGCGTACCGGTCGAGTGCACGACGACCGCCTTGCGGAGGAGCCGGCGTACCGAGCCGCCGGGCGCGAGCACCCGCACGTACGTCGTGGTGGTGCTCACCACCGGAAGCGTCGTGCCGACGCTGATCGGGAACAGCCGGCTCGGCGTCGACGCGTCGGTGAGGAGCCAGGTGGTGCGCCTCAGCACGGTGGCGACCTGGCTGGAGGCGGTGGGAGCGGTCGCGGTCAGCTGGCGGCGCGGCACCCAGCCGGGGTAGCCCTTGGCGTTGAGCGGGCTCGGCTGCGAGGGTACGGCGACGCGCGCCCACGCCGGCCGGCTCGACGGAAGCGCCAGGACGACCACGCGGTCACCGAGAAGTGCCTGGGTGTCGGCGCGACCGTTGAGGTCGCGACGCTGAGCCAGCGACATGCCGGCCAGCCACCTGCCTATCTCGGCCGGGTAGCGCAGAGCGGGTCCGTCGACGGGCCGTGGCGACGTCGGTGACCGCCACAGCGTCGCCACCGAGACCGACACCCACGCCCGACCGCCGACCTCGAGGGTCGACGACGAGACAGCGGCTCGGGATCCTGGTCCGGAGTCCGGTGCCGTGGCCGAGGTCGCGTCGGTGGTCGAGCACGCCGAGGCCACCAGCACCAAG
>JAHEXO010000229.1 GCA_023252065.1 Nocardioides sp.
TCCTCCTCGTCTCCGCCGATCTCGCCGATCATCACGATCGCCTCGGTCTCGGGGTCCTCCTCGAACGCCGCGAGGGCGTCGATGTGGGTCGTCCCGATGATCGGGTCGCCACCGATGCCGATGCAGGAGGAGAAGCCGAGGTCACGCAGCTCGTACATCATCTGGTAGGTCAAGGTGCCCGACTTCGACACCAGGCCGACCCGGCCGGCGTGGGTGATGTCGGCGGGGATGATGCCGGCGTTGGACTTGCCGGGGCTGATCAGGCCGGGGCAGTTCGGCCCGATGATCCGCGTGGTGCCCTTGCTCTCGGCGTACGCCCGGAACTCCGCGGTGTCGTGCACCGGCACGCCCTCGGTGATCACGACGAGCAGCCCGATCCCTGCGTCGATCGCCTCGATCGCCGCCGCTTTGGTGAACGCCGGCGGCACGAACACCACCGACACGTCGGCGCCGGTCTCGGCCATCGCCTCGGCGACGGTCCCGAAGACCGGGACGGCGACGTCGGCGAACTTCGCCTGCTCGCCGGCCTTGCGCGGGTTGACACCTCCCACGATGTTCGTGCCGGAGTCGAGCATCCGCTGGGTGTGCTTCATGCCCTCGCCACCGGTCATGCCCTGAACGATGACCTTGGAGGTCTCGGTCAGCCAGATCGCCATCTCGTCAGTCCTCGTCCTTCTCAGGCGCTCGCTGCGTGCGCGAGCTCGGCGGCCTTGTCGGCCGCGCCGTCCATGGTGTCCACCAGCGTGACCAGCGGGTGGTTGGCGTCGTTCAGGATCCGTCGGCCCTCCTCGACGTTGTTGCCGTCGAGGCGTACGACGAGCGGCTTGTTCGCGTCGGCGCCGACCCGCTGGAGGGCGCCGACGATGCCGTTGGCGACCTCGTCGCAGGCGGTGATGCCGCCGAAGACGTTGACGAACACGGCCTTGACCTGCTCGTCGCCCAGGATGATGTCGAGGCCGTTGGCCATCACCTCGGCCGAGGCGCCGCCGCCGATGTCGAGGAAGTTGGCCGGCTTGACGCCGCCGTGCTTCTCCCCGGCGTAGGCGACGACGTCGAGGGTCGACATGACCAGGCCGGCGCCGTTGCCGATGATCCCGACGTGGCCGTCGAGCTTGACGTAGTTCAGGCCCTTCTCCTTGGCCGCGAGCTCGAGGGGGTCCTCGTCCTCGGTGACCTCGAAGCGGGCGTGGTCCTCGTGGCGGAAGCCGGCGTTGTCGTCGAGGGTGACCTTGCCGTCGAGCGCCTCGAGCGAGCCGTCGCCGAGCTTCACGAGAGGGTTGACCTCGACCAGGGTGGCGTCCTCCTCGACGAAGACCGCCCACAGCTTCTTGATCGCTTCCGCCGCCTGCTCGGCGACGTCGGCGTCGAACCCGGTGGCGGCGACGATCTCGGCGGCCTTGGCGTCGTCGACGCCGACCTGCGGGTCGATCGAGACCCGGGCGATGGCGTCGGGGTTCTCGTGGGCGGTCACCTCGATCTCGACCCCGCCCTCGGTGGAGGCGATGCAGAGGTAGTCGCGGTTGGCCCGGTCGACCAGGAACGAGAAGTAGTACTCCTCGGCGATGTCGGCCGCCGGCGCCACCAGCGCCCGGTGGACGGTGTGGCCCTTGATGTCCATGCCGAGGATCTCGCGCGCCTTGGCGACGGCGTCCTGCGGGTCCTGGGCGAGCTTCACGCCGCCCGCCTTGCCGCGGCCGCCGGTCTTGACCTGCGCCTTCACCACGACGCGGCCACCCCCGCTCGCGCCCTCGGCCACGGCTGCCGCCTCGGCCTTCTCGGGGGTCGTGATCACGGTGCCCACCGTGACCGGGACGTTGTGCTTGGCGAAGAGCTCCTTCGCCTGGTACTCCATCAGATCCACGTGCCACCACTCCTGAGAGACCGGTTCGAAACCTCTCGCACCCTAGTCCGGCCTACTCTTCGACGATGACCCGGGTCGTCTACTTCACTGCCTGCACGCTCGACGGGTTCATCGCCGACGAGCACGACTCCCTCGACTGGCTCTTCGAGGTGCCGCACACCGAGGACGACGGCAGCTGGGACACGTTCATCGGCCGGATCGGGCCTCTGGTCACCGGCACCACGACGTACCGCTGGATGCTCGACCGGCACTTCACCGACCATCCGGAGCAGTACGCCGAGTTCTACGGCGACCGCCCGCTGTGGGTGTTCACCCACCAGGACCTCCCGGGCGTCCCGGGCGTCGAGGTGCACTTCGTGCAGGGCCCCGTCGCTCCGGTGTACGACGAGCTGGTCACGGCCGCCGAGGGCCGGGACGTGTGGGTCGTCGGGGGCGGCGACCTCGTGGGTCAGTTCGCCGACGCGGGTCTCCTCGACGAGGTGCACCTCGGGATGACGCCGGTCACCCTGGGTACTGGCCGCCCGCTGCTACCCCGGCGGATCACCTCGCAGCGGATGCGGTTCCGCGAGGCGCACCAGGTCGGCCAGCGGGTCCGGATCGTCCTCG
Organism: Nocardioides sp.; assembly: GCA_023252065.1. The sequence continues at coordinate 2,468 of JAHEXO010000229.1, forward strand.
ACGTCGACCGCGGGTGAGCCTCAGGCCGGCTCGGCGAACGCCTGTGCCACCCAGTCGGTGATCTCGGCGGTGGTCGCCCCGGGGGTGAACACCTTGGCCACCCCCATCTCCTCGAGCACCGGGATGTCCTCGTCGGGGATGATCCCGCCCCCGAACACCCTGATGTCGTCGGCCCCGCGCTCGTGCAGCAGCTCGATGAGCCTGCGGAAGAGCGTCATGTGGGCACCCGAGAGCACCGAGAGGCCGATCAGGTCGGCGTCCTCCTGGATCGCGGTCTCCACGATCTGCTCAGGGGTCTGGTGGAGCCCGGTGTAGATCACCTCGTGACCGGCGTCGCGCAGCGCCCGCGCCACGATCTTCACGCCCCGGTCGTGTCCGTCGAGACCGGGCTTGGCCACCACGATCCGGATCCGCGACGAGGGGGAAGCAGCCATGGGCGCAGACTAACCGACGGCTCCGGCCGGACCTCCCAGGGACGCAGAGGCGCCTCTGCAGGTGACTCCAGCCACACGTTTACCCCGATTCAGGCGGGGTATGCACACACTGCCCGTGGCGGATTTCACCGGCCGTGACCCATCCGTTACTGTCGAGACTCGCCGACAACCACTCCAACCCCCGGGAGCCGAATCCATGGGTGACCTCCTCGCCGGAAACGGCGACTCGAAGGTCCCAGCTCCCTCCGGGAAGCGCGTCGCCCGCCACGCCGCCGAGCAGGCCCTCCCGACGCCCTACACGGGCCGCCGGGTCGCCGCCCCCGCTCCCGAGCCGACACCAGAGCCCGCGCCGCCGGTCGTCGCCGCCGAGCCCGCCGCCCCCTACGTCGGACGCCGGATCGCGCCGGCGCCGGTGCTGCCTCTCGTGGAGGCCACCGCCCCCGAGCCGCCCATCCCGGTCGCAGCCTCGATCCCGGTCGCAGCCCCGATCCCCCTCCCCGTGCCGATGGTCACCGAGGCGGCCGCTCCCACCCCCGCTCCCACACCCACCCTCGTGGTCGAGCCCGAGCTGCCGAGCCCCGAGCGGGCGCCGGGCAAGCGGGTGGCCCCGCGCCGCAACCTCGTCTCGCGGCTGCCCAGTGCTCCGCTGGTCGCCGGGCTGGCGATCCTCGCGGTCTCCGCCGGAGGTGCCCTCCAGGCGATGAACCCCGCCAGCGCCGGTGCGGCCGGCGCCCACCGGCTCGTGGCCGCCAACGCCCTGTCCGGGTCGAGCGGCATCGCGTCGGCCAGCCTGCTGGGCGGCCGGGGCTCGGTGGTCAGCCGCAGCGGCGACCGCACGTCGTCCGACAGCCGGCAGGCCGAGGCCGACGCCCAGGCCAAGCAGCGCGACGAGGCCCTCTCGGCCTTCGCCGCCCAGGCCGAGAAGCAGGCGGCCAAGATCAAGCTCCACCAGTGGGTGCTGCCCGTCGCGGTCGGCGCCTACCACCTCACGGCGCGCTTCGGCGACTACAGCTCGCTGTGGTCGCACTTCCACACCGGCCTCGACTTCGCGGCCCCGACCGGCACCCCGATCATGGCGGTGGCGGGCGGCACGATCTCGGAGACCGGCTACTCCGGCGCCTTCGGCAACCGCACCATCGAGACGCTCCCCGACGGCACCGAGCTGTGGTACTGCCACCAGAACGCGTTCGGCACGACTGTCGGCGCCACGGTCAAGCCCGGCCAGGTGATCGGCTACGTCGGCTCCACCGGCAACGTCACCGGCCCCCACCTCCACCTCGAGGTGCACCCCGGCGGTGGCGACGCGGTCGACCCCTACGCCGCGCTCGTCGTGCACGGCCTCTACCCGGGGCCCCCGGCCTAGAGCTTCTCCACCGGGGCGTAGCGCAGCAGCAGCCGCTTGACGCCGTCGGAGCCGAAGTCGATCGAGGCGACCGCCTTGTCGGCCACGCCCTCGACCGCCACCACGGTGCCGAGGCCGAACGTGTCGTGCTGCACCCGGTCGCCGGGCGCCAGCGACGGCACCTCGCGGGCGGGCTTGGACTTCGCAGCCGCGTCGGCCCGGGCGGCCGCGGCACTGAAGTTGCGGCGGCCCGCCGAGGTCGGGGCTCCCAGTCCGGCAGCGCGGCCCGTCGTACGCGAGAGGTCGGGGCGCTGCCACTGCACCTGGTCGGCCTCGGTCCGGCGCCAGTCGACGAGGTCGTCGGGCACCTCGCCGAGGAAGCGGGACGCCGGGTTGTGGGCAGGGGCGCCCCAGGCCGAGCGCACGAGCGCCCGGGAGAGGTAGAGCCGCTCGCGGGCGCGGGTGAGGCCGACGTAGCAGAGCCGGCGCTCCTCCTCCAGCTCGGCGCCGTCGTCGAGGCTGCGGGAGTGGGGGAAGACGCCGTCCTCGAGGCCGGTCAGGAAGACGGTCGGGAACTCCAGGCCCTTGGCGGTGTGGAGGGTCATCAGGGTGACCATGCCGCCGTCGTCGTCGTGGGGCGCGGCGGGGATCTGGTCGGTGTC
>JAHEXO010000230.1 GCA_023252065.1 Nocardioides sp.
CCGATGCGCGGCTGACCTTGGCTGACCTCGCCTGGCAGGTCCTGCTGGTCCTGGGACTGGCCGTCGTCTTCGGCGCGTTCGTCCAAGCGGTCGTGGGCCTCGGCATGGGCCTGGTCGCGGCGCCGGTGGTCGGGATCGTGGCGCCGTCGCTGGTGCCGGTGCTGCCCCTGTGCCTCGCGCTCTGCATCTCGGGGCTGATGCTGGTCGGCGAGCGAGCCCACATCGACTGGCGGGCCCTGGCGTGGGCGCTGCCCAGCCGAGTGCCGGGGACCGTGGTCGGTGCGTGGCTGGTGGTGAAGTTCACCGAGCAGCAGATCGGGGTCGCCCTCGCGCTGATGACGCTGGTCGCGGTGGCCGTCGCCGTCCGCGCGGCCCGGATCCCGGTCACCCCGGGCACCCTGGTCGGGGCGGGCTTCGGCGCCGGCGTCACCGGCACCGCGACCTCCATCGGCGGCCCCGCGATCGCCCTGCTCTTCCAGCGCGAGCCGCCGGCAGTGATGCGGTCGACGCTGTCGGTGTTCTTCTTCGTCGGCGTCCTGCTGAGCCTGGCCGGGCTGGGGATCTCCGGCTCGATCAACAGCGCTTCGTGGCAGGTCGCGCTGGTGCTGGCGCCCGGCGTCGTGGTCGGGATGCTGGTCGGCCGTGCGGTGCGCGACCGGATCCATCGCGACGCGTTCCGGGCCGGCGTGCTCCTCGTCTGTACGGCGTCCGCGGTCACCCTGCTGGTCCGCTCCCTCGTCTGAACCGGCCTCGACCCCTCCGAACTCCCCCCTCGCGGCGTAGGAGTGGGTGAGGATGCATCCCGAGGAGGACCGATGGCCAGCGATCTGCGCGACCGGCTGAGCGACCTGGCCTCGCACGTGCCGTCCGGTGCCCCGCCCGCCGACCTGTGGGCCCGCGGCCTCCGGCGTCGCCGGGTCACCCGGGCCGGCAGCGCGGTCCTCGTCGCCGCGCTGGTGCTGGTCCTCGGGGTCGGCGCCTGGTCGTGGCACAACGCACGGCAGCGCCTTGAGCCGGTCGCCCCGCACGGCGCCCCCCGGCTGCCGGACCAGGTCTTCACCCCCAGCCCGTGGCTGCGCACGTTCGAGGGACCCCCGGGACCCCTCGTCGCCGTCACGGCCGCGGAGCAGAACCACTTCTGGCACCGCTCGACGCCGGGACTTGTGGGCATCACCGCCGGCTCGGGGGAGTACGGGTTCCTCGACCTGCCAGGTGCCGGTGGTCCGGACTCGTGGCGGAGCACCGACCTTCCGGTGGCCCTGTCGCCGGACGGGCGCTACGTGGCCTACTGGATGTCGGGTCGCCCCTCCTCCACGCCCAACACGGTGCAGAACGGTGTATCCCTGGTCGGCGTCCGGGTCTACGACACCGTCACCGGCCGGACGCGCACCACGAGCTTCGCGACCGCCCACGGGATCGCCCCGCAGTCGTTGCTGTGGACCGACCCACGGACCCTCGTGCTCGACTTCTGGCAGATCAGCGGAGGGGACGACTCGCGCACCATGAGCGGAGCGGCGCGCGACTACCGCCTCGAGGTGTGGACGCTGGGGTCGCCGCATCCGCAGCGTCTGACGCCGGGCACGATCGCCTACGGGTTCGGCCTCTCAACAGCCGGTGAGCGTTGGCTGGTCGTCACCTCCCCTGGCCGGATCGTCGATCCTCGCGACCCGCAGCCGTTCCTGCGGTTCAGGGCCTCCAACGGCTCCGAGGGTCCGCTGGTGGTGAGCCCCGACCTTCGTCAGGTGGCCCGGGTGATCGGCCAGGGCACGCGGCACGCGACGCTCCAGGTGGGGCCGCTGCACCCGGTCACGTCGGGGCAGCCGGAGAAGACCGTGTTCCGCCGGGCCTCACCTGGGACGCGCTACTACCTGCCGACCGCCTGGACCGACCGTCACCACGTCGTCGTGTCGGGAAGCTCGGCGCCGGGACCGGACGGCGCGTCCACGGGCGTGCTCGACGAGGTCGACGTGCGCACGGGTGACGAGCGAACCCTGGTCAGCGGCCTGCTTGGCGGCACCGGCACCGGCGGAACGGCCTACACGTTCGCCACGGGCATGCTGGCCGCTCCGACCGCGCAGGCGGAGCCTCCTCCCGCGGTGAACCCCCACCTCGTGCTCGCCGGCCTGGTCGGGCTCGGGCTCGCCCTCCTGGCGGTCGCCAACTTCTGGAGGCGTCGCCGTGCGTGACGACTTCGAGGCCTTCGTGGCCTCGCGTTACGTCGCGCTGCTGCGCACGGCGTACCTGCTGACCGGCGACCACCACGACGCCGAGGACCTGCTCCAGCAGGCACTGGTGAAGGCTGTGGGGGCCTGGGGCCGGATCACCGGTGATCCCGAGCCCTACGTCCGCACGATCCTGGTCCGGCAGAACATCTCGCGGTGGCGTCGCCGGCGCTGGCGCGAGCTCTCGACGGACACGCCGGGAGACGTCGCGGTCACCGACGTCGGAGCCGAGGACCGGCTCGAGCTGCACCGTGCGCTCGGGGTGCTCGCGCCGCGGCAGCGGGCGGTGATCGTGCTGCGCTACTACGAGGACCTGACCGAGGTCCAGACCGCCGAGGCGCTGGGGATCTCGGTGGGAACCGTGAAGTCGCAGGCCAGGGACGCGCTCCGGCGGCTCCGCGACGTCGTACCGGGGTTGTCCGAGGATCTCGTTTCGCCGTGACCGCACCCCTCGGTTGGCTACCCTTCCTGGGTGCCGACCGTCACCCAGCAGCCGCAGGCCGCCAACCCTGCCACCAAGCGCATCATGTTGGCGTTCGGCGTGATCGTGGTGCTGGTCGTCGCGTTCTTCGTGTTCAAGCCGATCATCGCCCCCGGCACGCCCCACGGCGGCGACCCGAGCAACAACATCCCGGCCCTCAAGGCGGTCAAGACCTACGACTACGTCGGCGCGCAGCACACCACCGACCCCGTGACCTACACCGAGACCCCGCCGGCCGGTGGCCCGCACGACCCGGTCTGGCAGGACTGCGGGACCTACACCCAGCCGCTGCGCAACGAGAACGTCGTCCACTCCCTCGAGCACGGCACTGTCTGGGTCACCTACCGTCCCGGCACCTCGGCTGCAGACGTGCAGAGCCTGCAGACCGCCCTCGGCTCGGTCAAGGACAAGAAGACGATCCTCTCGCCCTACCCGGGCCTGTCCGCGCCGGTCGTGGTCACGGTCTGGAACGCCCAGCTCGACCTGAAGAGCGCCTCCGACCCCAGGCTGGCGGACTTCCTCACGTTCTACGGCGACGGGCACACCGCCCCGGAGGCCGCGATAGCGTCGTGCGCCGGCGGCAAGGTGGTCTACGCCTCGCCGAGCAACCCCTGACCCCCGGTCAGTTGCCGTCGGTGGGCGGCGTCGCGGGTGGCCGCCGGACCACCTGCAGCTGGCGCTCGGTGTCGGCGAACCCGACCGATCGGTAGACCCGGATCGCGAGGTAGTCGGGATCGGCGACCATCACCAGGGTGGTCGCGCCGAGCTCTTCGAAGCCGTAGCGGCTCACCCGGTGCACGAGGGTGCCGGCCAGTCCCCGCCCGCGGGCGTCGGGGTGGGTCTTCACCGACTGGAACCGTGCCAGACCGGGTGAGGCGGTGAACAGCCCCATCGACGACAGCAGCCGGCCGCCCTCGAACGCTCCCCACCAGGCGCCGTACTCCTGCTCGACGAGGCGCCGGTCGGCCCTGGTCTTGGCGGTCACGAAGGGGAGGTCGTGCCCGTCGTCCTCGCCGGCGCGTGACACCTCGACCTGTTGCGCCCAGTCGTCGTCGGAGACGAAGGGCCGGTAGATCGCCTCGGTGTTGGGCCGCGGGGGCTCGTGGACGGCGTCGGCGGTCATCACGCTGCATGCCTCGGCCTCCAGCCCGATCGCGGTGAACGACGCCAGGTCCTCGACGGTGCCGGTCGTGCCTTCGATCCCGAAGGTCCGGTGCCGCGCCGCGGGGAGCTCGCGCTCGAACGTGGCGAGCCAGGCCCGGGCCTCGTCGCTGGTCGCGGGCGGCGCGGGCAGCAGCAGGAAGTTGCCCCACCAGAACGTCGGGTTGTCGACGGTGCGGACGACCAGGTGGGTGTCGCGGTCGGTGACCACGCTTCCCGAGCGCTCGAGCAGGGCGAGGTCTGTGCGGTTGGCCAGCGACACGATCTCCATGGCGGCAACCTACGCAGCAGTGCGACGGTATGACCCATGACTTTCTCGGAGGGGCTCGAGATCCGCCCGGAGCAGAGCGAGGACCGCGACGCCGTACGGCGGGTGATCACCGCCGCCTTCGACGACGACGGCAGCGTGGCCGAGATCTGGTCCGGTCTCGGCCGGCACCGGCGGGCGGGGCTGGTGGCCGAGCACGGTGGTGCCCTGGTCGGTCAGGTCGGGCTCAGCCAGGGCTGGGTCGACGCGCGGCGGGCGCTGGTCGAGGTGTGGGTGCTCAGCCCGCTCGCCGTCGACCCCGGCCACCAGCGCGGCGGGATCGGCGGTGCTCTGGTGGCCGCGGCGATCGAGACGGCCCGGAGGAGCGGCGTACCGGCGCTGTTCCTCGAGGGCAGCCCGGACTACTACGGCGCCCGCGGTTTCGAACGGGCCGACCGGCGCGGCTTCCTGCCGGCCGCCCTGGAGCGCACCCCGCGAGCGGCCTTCCAGTGCGTGACGTTCGACGGCCTCGAGGAGTGGATGACCGGGCAGCTGATCTATCCCGCCATCTGGTGGGAGCACGACAGTGCGGGGCTGCGCGACCCGCGCCTGGCAGCGCTGGAGGAGCGGTTCGCGGCCTACGACTGAGCCGCTCGTGGGCTGGTCCGTGGGCTGGTCCGTGTCATCTCCCAAGACTTCGGTGACAGTTCTGCATCAGGACATCGGTGACGGTTCCGGTGGTCTTGGTGGTGACACTTCGCCCATCAGGCTGCGGCGGTGGCTGCCCAT
>JAHEXO010000231.1 GCA_023252065.1 Nocardioides sp.
GGCGACGATGCCGAGCGCCGGGTCGCGGCGGCGCGCCTCGGTGACGAGGTCGGCGATGCCGGCCGCCACCAGCACGTCGTACGTCATACCGTCCAGGAGCGCCCCGACCCACCCGGCCCGGCACCCGTCAACCCCCAGCACGGGCATGCCGCTCACCCGGGGGCGCACGCAGGGCCGGTCATCTGCACCACGACCCGGTTTCGAGACGCGTCACGCCCCGCCCTCGCACGCGAGGGCGGGGCGTCGAACGCTCCTCAACCCGGTTCTTCCACCAGATCGGAGTGCTTCGCCCTCAGTTCTGGTATGAACCGAAGTCGAAGTCGTCCAGAGCCACTGCCTGGGTCGACCCGGTGCTGCCGAACTCGTAGTCGTAGGAGTCGTAGCCGGTGACGGCGTACGCCGCGGCGCGCGCCTCCTCGGTGGGCTCCACCCGGATGTTGCGGTAGCGCTCGAGGCCGGTGCCCGCCGGGATCAGCTTGCCGATGATCACGTTCTCCTTCAGGCCACGCAGGCTGTCGGAGCGGGCGTGGATCGCCGCGTCGGTGAGCACCCGGGTCGTCTCCTGGAAGGAGGCGGCCGAGAGCCACGACTCGGTGGCGAGCGACGCCTTGGTGATCCCCATCAGCACCGGACGACCCGAGGCCGGCTTGCCGCCCTCGGAGACGACGCGACGGTTCTCCTCCTCGAAGCGCACGCGGTCGACCAGGTCGGACGGCAGCAGGTTGGTGTCACCCGACTCGATCACCGTGACCCGGCGCAGCATCTGCCGCACGATGATCTCGATGTGCTTGTCGTGGATCGACACGCCCTGGCTGCGGTAGACCGCCTGGACCTCGTCCACCAGGTGCTCCTGCGCCTTGCGGACACCGAGGATGCGCAGCACCTCGTGGGGCTCGGGCGTCCCGACCGTCAGCATCTGCCCGACCTCGATGTGGTCGCCGTCGGCGACCAGCAGGCGGGAGCGCTTGGAGACGGGGTACTCGAGCACCTCGGAGCCGTCGTCGGGAGTGACGACGACCTTGCGGGTCTTGTCGGTCTCCTCGATCTCGACCCGACCGGCGGCCTCGGAGATCGGCGAGCGTCCCTTGGGGATGCGCGCCTCGAAGATCTCCTGGACACGCGGCAGACCCTGCGTGATGTCGTCGGCCGAGGCCACACCACCGGTGTGGAACGTCCGCATCGTCAGCTGGGTCCCGGGCTCACCGATCGACTGCGCCGCGATGATGCCGACGGCCTCGCCGATGTCGACCATCTTGCCGGTGGCCAGCGAGCGGCCGTAGCACTTGGCGCAGGAGCCGGTGGTGGCCTCGCAGGTCAGGACCGAGCGGACCCGGACCGTCTCGATGCCGGCCGCGACCAGCTCACCGATCTTGACGTCGCCGAGGTCGTCGCCCGCGGCGGCCAGCACCTCGCCCGTCTCCGGGTGGGTGATGTCGATCGCCGTGGTGCGGGCGTACGCCGAGGTCTCGACGTTGTCGTCCTTGCGGACCTGGCCGTCGTCGCCGCGGACGCCGATGCGCTTGTCCATGCCGCGCTCGGTGCCGCAGTCCTCCTCACGGATGATCACGTCCTGGGAGACGTCGACCAGACGACGGGTCAGGTAGCCGGAGTCCGCCGTACGGAGCGCGGTGTCGGCCAGACCCTTGCGGGCACCGTGGGTGGAGATGAAGTACTCCAGCACCGAGAGGCCCTCCCGGAAGTTGGCCTTGATCGGCCGCGGGATGATGTCGCCTCGCGGGTTGGCCACGAGACCACGCATGGCCGCGACCTGGCGGATCTGCATCATGTTTCCGGAGGCACCCGAGTCGACCATCATGAAGATCGGGTTGGTCCGGGAGAAGGACTTCTCCATCGACTTCGCGACGTCGTTGGACGCCTGGGTCCAGATCTCCACCAGCTCCTGGCGACGCTCCTCGTCGGTGACGAGGCCGCGCTCGAACTGCTTCTGCACCTTGGTGGCCTGGCCTTCGTACTCGGCCAGGATCTCGGCCTTGTCGCCGGGCGTGGTGACGTCGTCGATCGACACCGTCACCCCGGAGCGCGTGGCCCAGTGGAAGCCGGTGTCCTTGAGCGCGTCCAGGGACGCCGCGACCTCGACCTTGGTGTAGCGCTCGGCGAGGTCGTTGATGATCGCGCCCATGGCCTTCTTGCCCACCTCGTAGTTCACGAAGGGGTAGTCGGCCGGCAGGGTGTCGTTGAAGATCGAGCGACCGAGGGTGGTGTCGAGGATGATCGACTGGCCCTCTTCCCAGTCCTCGCCGAGCTCGAGCTCGAGCGGCGGGACGATGTCGTTGAAGCGGATCTTCACCTTGCTCTGCATGCTGATCTCGCCGCGGTCGTAGGCCATCACGGCCTCCGCCGGCGTCGAGAACGCACGACCCTCGCCGGGCTCGCCGTCACGATCGGTGGTCAGGAAGAACAGACCGATGATCATGTCGAGCGTCGGCATGGTGACCGGACGGCCGTCGGACGGCTTGAGGATGTTGTTGGTCGACAGCATCAGGATCCGCGCCTCGGCCTGGGCCTCGGCCGACAGCGGCAGGTGCACCGCCATCTGGTCACCGTCGAAGTCGGCGTTGAACGCCGAGCAGACGAGCGGGTGGATCTGGATCGCCTTGCCCTCGATCAGCTGCGGCTCGAAGGCCTGGATGCCGAGTCGGTGCAGCGTGGGCGCCCGGTTGAGCAGCACCGGGTGCTCGGTGATGACCTCTTCGAGGACGTCCCAGACCACGGCGTAGCGGGACAGACCGGACGTCGCGCGCTCGACCATCCGCTTGGCGGACTTGATGTTCTGGCTGTGCGAGAGGTCGACCAGCCGCTTCATCACGAACGGCTTGAACAGCTCCAGCGCCATCTGCTTGGGCAGACCGCACTGGTGGAGCTTCAGCTGCGGGCCGGAGACGATGACCGAACGACCGGAGTAGTCGACGCGCTTGCCGAGCAGGTTCTGACGGAAGCGGCCCTGCTTGCCCTTGAGCATGTCGGACAGCGACTTCAACGGACGGTTGCCCGGCCCGGTGACGGGACGGCCGCGGCGGCCGTTGTCGAACAGCGAGTCGACGGCCTCCTGGAGCATCCGCTTCTCGTTGTTGACGATGATCTCCGGCGCACCGAGGTCGAGCAGTCGCTTCAACCGGTTGTTGCGGTTGATGACCCGGCGGTAGAGGTCGTTGAGGTCGGAGGTCGCGAAGCGGCCACCGTCGAGCTGCACCATCGGGCGCAGGTCGGGCGGGATGACCGGTACGGCGTCGAGGACCATGCCCAGCGGGCTGTTGTTGGTCTTGCGGAACGCGTCGACGACCTTGAGCCGCTTGAGCGCCCGGACCTTGCGCTGGCCCTTGCCGGTGGCGATGGTCTCGCGCAGGTTGCCGACCTCGGCCTCGATGTCGAAGCTCTCGAGGCGCTTCTGGATCGCCGTGGCGCCCATGTAGCCCTCGAAGTACTTGCCGAACCAGTTCTTCATCTCGCGGTAGAGCATCTCGTCGCCCATGAGGTCCTGGACCTGCAGCGACTTGAAGGTGCTCCAGACCTCCTCGAGCCGGTCGAGCTCGCGCTGCGCCCGGTCGCGGATCTGCTTCATCTCCCGCTCGGCGCCGTCGCGCACCTTGCGCTTGGCGTCGGCCTTCGCGCCCTCGGCCTCGAGGGAGCCGAGGTCCTCCTCGAGCTTCTTGGAGCGGTCGTCGAGGGCTCCGTCACGGCGCTTCTCGAGACGCTCGCGCTCGAGGCCGACCTTGTTCTCCAAGGTGGCCAGGTCGCGGTGGCGGGCGTCCTCGTCGACGTGGGTGATCATGTAGGCGGCGAAGTAGATGACCTTCTCGAGGTCCTTCGGGGCCAGGTCGAGCAGGTAGCCGAGCCGGCTGGGCACACCCTTGAAGTACCAGATGTGGGTCACCGGGGCGGCGAGCTCGATGTGGCCCATCCGCTCGCGGCGGACCTTGCTCCGGGTCACCTCGACGCCGCAGCGCTCGCAGATGATGCCCTTGAAGCGCACGCGCTTGTACTTGCCGCAGTAGCACTCCCAGTCCCGGGTGGGACCGAAGATCTTCTCGCAGAAGAGACCGTCACGCTCGGGCTTGAGCGTGCGGTAGTTGATCGTCTCCGGCTTCTTGACCTCGCCGTGGCTCCACGTACGGATGTCATCCGCGGTGGCCAGGCCGATCCGAAGCTGGTCGAAGAAGTTCACGTCGAGCACAGTGGCTGCATTCCTTCGGTTGTAAGCGAAAACTCTTGAGGCTGTGGGACTGAGGTCCCCCGCCCGGTGGTCTCGACTGGCGCGACCATCGCGCGGGAGGCGATCAGACTTCTTCGACCGAGCTGGGCTCGCGGCGGGACAGGTCGATGCCGAGCTCCTCGGCCGCGCGGAAGACGTCTTCCTCGGCGTCCTTCAGCTCGATCTGGGAACCGTCCTGCGACAGCACCTCGACGTTGAGGCAGAGGGACTGCATCTCCTTGACGAGCACCTTGAACGACTCCGGGATGCCGGAGTCGGGGATGTTCTCGCCCTTGACGATGGCCTCGTACACCTTGACCCGGCCCGGCACGTCGTCGGACTTGATGGTCAGGAGCTCCTGGAGGGCGTACGCCGCTCCGTAGGCCTCCATCGCCCACACCTCCATCTCGCCGAACCGCTGGCCGCCGAACTGGGCCTTACCGCCCAGGGGCTGCTGCGTGATCATCGAGTAGGGGCCGGTCGACCGTGCGTGGATCTTGTCGTCGACCAGGTGGTGGAGCTTGAGGATGTACATGTAGCCCACCGACACCGGCTCCGGGAAAGGCTCTCCCGACCGGCCGTCGAACAGCGACGCCTTGCCGTCCTTGCCGACGACGCGGTTGCCGTCGCGGTTGGGCAGCGTGGCGCCGAGCAGACCGGTGATCTCGTCCTCGCGGGCGCCGT
>JAHEXO010000232.1 GCA_023252065.1 Nocardioides sp.
GCCGGCGCTCCTCGTCCAGCGTCTCCATGTAGTCGCCGGTCGTGCCGACTCCCAGCAGGTAGGGCGCCCACCAGTCCTCGAAGGTCGCGAAGGCGACCCGCACCGTCAACGACGCCGACGTGACCTCGCCCAGGCCCGCCTCCTCGGCGAGCTCGGCTAGGTGTCCCTCGCGGCTGCCTGCCAGCTCCGACTCGCCCGGGGCGGAGGGGTCGACGGCGCGCGCTGCGGCCCAGAACGGCGACAGCGGACCGGTGCCGGTGGTGTGGTCCCACACCGAGGCGCTGACCAGGCCGCCCGGTCGGGCGACCCGGCCCATCTCGCGCAGGCCCGCGACCGGGTCCGCCATGAAGTGCACGACCAGCTGGGCCAGGCACAGGTCGAACGAGTCGTCGACGAAGGGCAGTGCCTCGGCCGTCGCCTGCTGGACCTCGACCCCGGGCAGCCGCTGCCGCACCGCGTCCACGAACGGCGCGGACGGGTCGACCCCGCAAACCCTCGCGGCCCCGCAGCGGGCCACGAGCCGGGCGGTGAGTGCGCCCGGCCCGCAGCCGACGTCGAGCACCCGCTGCCCACGTCGTACGCCGGCCAGCTCGACGAACTGGTCGGCCAACGGCTCGGAGTAGCGGCCCATGAACCGCCCGTAGGCGTCCCCGGGGACGTCGAAGCTCATGGGCCGGTCAGTCTCCCGTCAGGCCGACTCGAACCAGGGGTGGTGGAGGTCGTAGAACCTCGCGCCCACCATCATCGACTCCAGCTCGGAGGCGACCTCCGGAGGCGGCGGCGTCTTCTCGCCCTCGCGGGCGCTGTCCTCGTCGCGGAACGCGATCGTCTCGATGAAGCTGCCGTCGGCCTCGATCGCGAGCGTGCCGCCGATGATCTCGGGGCGCATCTCGTGGAGCATCGTGGTGTCGGCGAGCATCGCCTTGATCCGTCCGGGGTCGTCGACCTTGCCCTCGATGACCTGGACGAAGCCGGCCTGGTCGGACCCGCCGTCCATGAAGAGCATGACGTCGTCGCAGTCGTGGAACTCGACCGGACCGTCCATGAGGCTCATCATCTTCTCCGCCCAGGCGGTTTGCTCGGGCCGTTCGGAGTTCGCCATCGCGGCCTCACGCGACTCGAAGCGGATCACGCCGATGAAGTCGTCGTCGTCGGTGATGCCGTAGGTGCCGCCGAGCCAGCCCACCGCACCACCCCCGAGCTCTTCGCGCCAACCGTCCGCCATCGCCCTCAGCTCGTCGTGGCGGGTGCACTTGCCCTGGATCACTTGGATGAACACAGCATGGCCTCCTGTCCTGCAGGCCATCTCGCAATGAGGTGGTCTTGTGTCCACGACGACGGTAGGACGGGTGACGGCGACGCGCCAGACCCCCGCTGAGCGGTCCGCTCAGGCTTTCTTCCTCGTCGTACGCCGCGCGGCCGGCTCAGCGTCGAGGCCGAGCTCCTTGAAGGCGACGTCGACGGCGATCTTCCGGGCGAGCTTGCCGGTGACGACCGGGTCGTCGAGGGCGACCTGGACGACGAGCCCGTCGAGGAGCGAGCCCCACATGATCGCGAACGTGTCGACGTCGATCTCGCCGATCTCGTCGGCCTCGATCGCGGACCGGATCACACGGGCGATGAGGTCGCGCCACTGGGCGTCGAGCTCGGCGCGGTCCTTCTTCACCTCGGGGTGGCGGAACGCCTGCGCCCACAGGTCGAACCAGAGGCCCCAGTCACCGGTGAGCTCGGTCTGCTTGTCGGGCACGATGACCCAGTCGACCAGGGTCTCCAGACGCGAGCGCAGGCTCGTGGTGGAGCGGAGCATCTCCTCGGTCTCGGAGTAGAAGAAGCGCTCCGACCAACGCAGAGCCTCGGTGAGGAGGTTGTCCTTGGTCTTGAAGTAGTAGATGACCAGGGCCGGGCTGGCGCCGACCCGCTCGGCGACGTCGGCGATCCGGGTCTCGCTGAAGCCGCGCTCGGCGATCAGGGTGGCGGCCGCAGCGAGCATCTGGTCGCGTCGTACGTCGGCGACGGCATCACCGCTGTGGTCCCGCGTGGCCATCACCCGCATCGTCTCCCCGTACCGGTGTCGCTCCTTGTGGCGAAACGCTAGCACGTCTTAAACTGAACAGTCAGTCAGGACCCTGGCCGCAGGACTCGGCGGCCCCGACGAACGGTGACCGATGCCCGAACCGCCGGCCCGGCTGCGGGCGATGATGTCCGCCCGGTCGGTGGCCGTGGTGGGCGCGAGCGAGCGGCCCGACAGCTTCGGCTGGCGGGTGGCCACCGAGGTCCTGCGCTCGCCGGGTCTCGAGCGGGTCCACCTGGTCAACCCCGGTCGCGCCTCGGTGCTCGGACACCCGTGCGTGCCGTCGCTGGCCGACGTGCCCGAACCGGTGGACCTCGTGCTGCTGGGGGTGCCGGACGCGGCGCTGGTGCCGACGCTCTCGCTCGCGGCCTCGCGCGGGGACGCGGGAGCGGTCGTCTACGGGCCGGCGTACGGGATCCGCGACGAGGTGGTCGCCGCCGCGGGTGACCTGGCGCTCATCGGGGGCGGGTGCATGGGTTTCGTGGACACCACGACGGGGGTGCGGGCGATCGGCTACCTCGAGCGCGACCCGCTGCCGGCCGGCCCGGTCGCCCTGGTCACCCACTCGGGCTCGGTGTTCTCGGCGCTGCTGCGGACCCGACGGGCCCTGGGCTTCTCGGTCACGGTGTCGTCGGGCCAGGAGCTGGTGACGACGACGGCCGACCATCTGGCCTACGCGCTGTCGCTTCCGTCGACGCGCGTGGTCGGGCTGGTGCTGGAGACGATGCGCGACGCGCCCCGGCTCGCCGAGTGCCTGGCCGATGCGGCTGCCCGCGACATCCCGGTCTGCGCGCTGACGGTCGGGACCTCGACCCGCGGCCAGGCCCTGGTCGACGCGCACTCGGGGGCGATCGCCGGGTCGGACGCCGGCTGGGAGGCGCTCTTCGCGGTGTACGGCGTCCACCGGTGTGGTGACCTGGCCGACCTCACCGACAGCCTCGAGCTGTTCGGGATCGGCCGCCGGGCTCTCCCCTCGGCGGGGCGCGGGCTCGCCACGGCGCACGACTCGGGTGCCGAACGGGTGCTGGTCGCCGACGTCGCCGAGCGGCTCGACGTGCCGCTCGCGCCGCTCGCGCCGGCGACCGTCGCGCGGCTCTCCGCCCTGCTCGACCCGGGCCTCGAGCCGACCAACCCGCTCGACGTGTGGGGCAGCGGCGCTGACACCGAGACGCTGTTCGGCGACTGCCTGGCGGCGCTGGCCGACGACCCGGGGGTCGGCGCGGTGGCGCTGGCGGTGGACCTGGTCGAGGAGTACGACGGCGACGAGAGCTTCCTGTCCGCGCTCCTCGCCCTGCTCGCCCGCACCGACAAGCCGGTCGCCGTACTGTCCCATCTCGCCTCGGCGGTCGACCAGGCCGGCGCGGCCCGGCTCCGGGCGGCCGGGATCCCCGTGCTCGAGGGGACGGCTTCCGGCCTGCGAGCACTGGGGCACCTGCTGGCGCCGCCGCCTCCGGCTCGGGCGCGCGTCGAGGTGGACGCCGCCCGTCAGGCGCACTGGGCCGCGCGGCTCGACGGCTCGTGGGCCGACCTGCTCGGCGCCTACGGCATCCGCTCGGTGCCCGGGGGCGTGGCGACCGGTCGGTCCGAGGCGGTGGCGGCCGCGACGGCGTACGGCTTCCCGGTGGTGCTCAAGACCGCTGCCGCCGAGGTGCACCACAAGACGGAGGCGGACGGCGTACGGCTCGGGCTGCAGACCGCCCAGGCCGTCGCGTCGGCGTACGACGACCTGGCCGCGCGGCTCGGACCCGAGGTGCTCGTGCAGCGCCAGGTCTCCGGCGTCGAGGTGGCGCTGGGGATCGTCGCCGACCCCCTGCTCGGGCCGCTGGTGGTGGTGGCCGCCGGCGGCACCCTGGTCGAGCTGGTCGCCGAGCGTGCGGTGGCGCTGCCGCCGGTCACCCACGAGGGGGCGCTGGAGATGATCCGCTCGCTCCGGCTGGCCCGGCTGCTCGACGGCTTCCGCGGGTCGGCGGCCGCGGACGTCTCGGCCCTCGCCGACGTCGTCGTGGCCCTGGGTCAGCTGGCCGTCGAGCTCGGCGGCCACCTCGCCGGACTCGACCTCAACCCGGTCGTGGTCACCCCCGCCGGCTCGGGCCAGGGCGCCTTGGCCGTCGACGCCCTCGTGCTCCCCCGACGCTGACCCGGCGTTTGTGTCACGCCGTACGACGCTGACCCGGCGTTTGTGTCACGCCGTACGACGCTGACCCGAACGCCAGGTCAGCGGGAGGTGGTCTCGGGGAAGGGGAGTGCGATCGGGTCGGGGTCGAGGCGCGAGCGACCGTGCTCGTCGAAGCGGTCGAGCCCGAGGTCGGCGACGTCGACGACGTCGGTGGTGCCGGAGAGGGTGAGGTCGGCGGCGGCCTTGGCCACGCCGGGTCCCCACATCATCCCGTGGCCGCCGGCGGCCGCGACGACCGTGCCCTCGACGGCGCCGTCGTTCCCGAGCGCCGGGCCGAGGATCGGCAGGTGGTCGGGCGTGAAGTCGATCGTGGCCGCCCACGTCTTGCGCAGCCCGACCTTCGCGGTCGTCGGCACGAGCATCGCCATCCGCGCGGCCATCACGTCGTAGTACGCCGCGTCGAACTCCATGGCCTCCCCCGGTGCCTCCTCGGGGTTGCTCATCCCCCAGAGCACGCCGCCCTCGCAGGGCCGCCAGTAGATCCCCGACGCCAGGTCGAAGACCATCGGGAGCCGCCCGGCGGCGAAGTCCGGGTGCGCCTCGGTCACCACGACCTGGTGGCGGGCCGCGCCCGCGGGGATCCGTACGCCGGCCGCCTCACCGACCGCAGCCAGAGTGGGCCCGCCGGTGAGCACGAC
>JAHEXO010000233.1 GCA_023252065.1 Nocardioides sp.
GGTGGTCTCGGGAGCCTCGCCGACGAACCCGACGGTGGTCATCAGCGACAGCGCCCACCACACGCCCTCGCCGTAGCTCGAGACGACGTTGCTCTCCAGGGCTGCGAGCCCGCCCCCGCCGGCGAGGACGAGGACCCCGCCCAACGAGATCAAGGCGGTCAGCCGGCGCTGCAGCCGATGGCTGCTGGAAGTTCCTCTCACCTCGCCAGTATGGGTCGGCCGGTCCTGCCAACCGGCTGACCGGACCCCGCTCGCCAGCAATCCTGCGGCGATCCCTTGGCGATGTCGGTGTGCAGGCGTAGAACGGGCTCATGAGTCTCGGAGCCCGCTGCACCTTCGTCCCGCCCTACCTCCTCGAGCGGATCGCCGCCTCGTCGTCCGACGCCGCCGACACCTGCCGAGCCACGCTCGCGCGTGACCAGGCGCTCCGGGCCGGCCGCGCGACCGTGGCGCCCGCCGCGCCGCCGACCGCGGCAGCCGGCGCGGCCTGGGTGGTCCACACCGCCCACAACGGATCGACCCTGCCCGGCGACGTGGTGCGCT
Source organism: Nocardioides sp. (assembly GCA_023252065.1). The sequence continues at coordinate 544 of JAHEXO010000233.1, forward strand.
CCGCCGGCGACCGGGCCTCCGGCGACGCCGCGGTCGACGAGGCGGCGACGGGCGTGACCGACACGCTGGCCCTCTACACCGACGCCTTCAGCCGCTCCTCCTACGACGGGAAAGGCGCCCAGGTCGTGGTCACCGTCCACTACGAGCAGGACTACGACAACGCCTTCTGGGACGGCGCCCAGCTCGTCTTCGGTGACGGCGACGGGAAGGTCTTCGGCTCGTTCACCCGGCCCGTCGACGTCCTCGGGCACGAGTTCACCCACGCCGTCACGCAGTTCACCGCCGGCCTGACCTACCAGGGCCAGTCCGGTGCGCTCAACGAGTCGGTCTCCGACTGCTTCGGGATGTGCGTGAAGCAGCAGGTGCTCGGCCAGAGCGCCGACACCGCCGACTGGCTGGTCGGGCAGGGCATCTTCCTGCCGGGCATCGACGCGCGGGCGCTGCGCGACATGGCCCACCCCGGCACCGCCTACGACGACCCCACGATCGGCAAGGACCCTCAGGTGGGCGACATGTCCGACTACGTCGACACCACCGACGACAACGGTGGCGTCCACACCAACTCCGGCATCCCCAACCGCGCCTTCTACCTCGCTGCCACCGCGATCGGGGGCCACACCTGGGAGGGCGCGGGCCAGATCTGGTACGCCGCGCTGACCGGCGGGCAGGTCAGCGCCGACACCGACTTCGCCGGCTTCGCGGCCGCCACCGTGGCTGCGGCCGGCGACCACGTTGACGTCGTCCGCCGGGCCTGGACGACCGTCGGCGTCTCTCTCACCGGGTCCTCCACGACGCCCACCCGCGCTCCGGCCCCGGCGGGTCAGGCGCTGCGGGTCCGCCGTACCGGCGGCATCGCCGGCCGCACCCTCGACGCCACCGTCCACCTCGACGACGGCTCGGCCCGCGCCGAGCAGGCGCGCGAGCTCCTGGCGCGGGTCGACCTCGCGGCGCCGGTGGCGGAGTCGTCGCCCGTCCCCGACGCGTTCAGCTACACCTTCGAGACCGCCGACCACTGTGTGACCGTGCCGCAGCAGCACCTGACGCCCGACCAGCGCGCCCTCGCCGACCTGGTGCTGGCGGCCGACTGAGCGAGGCCTGGGGTCCGTCCGGGGTTTCGAGACGGCGCTGGCGCGCCTCCTCAACCGCCGGACACGCCGAGCACCGGTGGTGGAGGAGGTCTCTCTGCGACCGTCTCGAAACCAGCCGGTGCCCGCCCGCGCCGGGGGGTCAGGCGAGGGCGCGGTCGAGGGCTGCGTTCACGTGCAGGGTGGTGCAGGGGTAGACCGGCAGCTCGGCGTCGGCCTGCTTGATCAGCAGCTCCAGCTCGGTGCACCCGAGCAGCACCCCGCCGACGCCCGCGTCCCAGAGCTCCTCGATCACGCCGAGCACGCGGCGGCGGGTGGCGTCCTCGACGCGGCCGTGGACCAGCTCGTCGTAGATCGCGCTGTTGAGCAGGTCGTGGTGACGCGGGTCGGGCATCACGGTCTCCACCCCGTGTCGGGCCAGCCGCTCGCTGAAGAACCCGTCGGACATCGCGACCGTGGTGCCGATGAAGCCGACCTTCGCCACGCCGTTGCGGACGACCTCCTCGGCCACGACGTCACCGAGGTGGAGCAGCGGGATGTCGACGGCAGCCTCGACCTGGTCGGCGACCCGGTGGAACGTCGTGGTGCACAACAGCAGGAAGTCCGCGCCGGCGCGCTCGACGCCGCGGGCGGCGTCCGCGAGCAGCTCGCCGATCTGCGGCCAGCGCTCCTCGTCCTCGAGCGCGGTGAGCTCGGCGAAGTCGACGGTGCTCAGCACCAGCTTCGGCGACGACAGCCCACCGAGGCGTTCCTGCACGCCGAGGTTGAGGTCGCGGTAGTAGACGGCCGTGCTCTCCCAGCTCATCCCGCCGATGAGCCCGATGGTCTGCATGGGCTGCAGTCTGCCCGCCCCGGGCCGGGGACCCGCAAGGGTCCCAGGGATCAGACCCGGTGCACCTTGTGCTGGGCCGCCTGGGCACGCGGCTTGATCACGAGCTCGTCGATGTTCACGTGGGCGGGCCGGGTGGCGATCCAGGCGATCGCGTCGGCGACGTCCGAGGCGACCAGCGGGTCGGGTACGCCGGCGTACACGGCGTCGGCGCGGGCCTGGTCGCCGTCGAAGCGGTTCAGGGCGAACTCCTCGGTCCGCACCATCCCCGGCGCCACCTCGCTGACCCGGATCGGCTCCCCGACCAGCTCGAGGCGCAGGGTCTCGGTGACGACCTGCGTGCCGTGCTTGGCGGCGGTGTAGCCCGCGCCGCCCTCGTAGGCGATCCGCCCGGCCGTCGACCCGACGTTGACGATCAGCCCGTCGCCGCTCGCCCGCAGCGCCGGCAGCAGCGCCTGGGTCACGCGCAGCAGGCCGATCACGTTGACCTCGTACATGTGCCGCCACTCGTCGGGGTCTGCCTGCTCGACCGGGTCGAAGCCGAACGCGCCGCCGGCGTTGTTCACCAGCACGTGGAGCGATCCACCCACGGCCTCGACCAGCCCTGCGACCGACTCGGCCGACGTCACGTCGCAGGTGACCGCCCGGCCGCCGATCTCCGTGGCGAGCGCCTCGACCTGGTCGGTACGACGGGCCGCGCACAGCACGTCGTACCCCTCGGCGGCGAGCGCCCGGGCCGTGGCGGCTCCGATCCCGCTGCTGGCTCCGGTGACGACGGCGGTAGGGCGACTCGTGACAGGGCTCATGCCGACCGATTCTGCCTGCCGGGTGGCCGGTGGCGGAGCGGGGCTGGCAGACTCGTGGGCCGTCATGGGACGGCACACCGAGGCAGCATCGACCGGGACCGGTCTGCGCCGCGTCGCCCAGCTCTCCGGCCTGGCGGGTGGGTTGCTCTGGGCCGCCACCGCGTTCCTGGGCGACGGGTCGTGGGTGAGCGCGCTGCTCTGGGTGGGCGGTGCCCTCATCACCGTGGCGCTGTTCGGACTGGGCATGCTGCTGGTCAAGAGCGACGTCCTGCTGCTGCGGGTCTTCGTGGGGCTCGCGCTCCCGACCCTGGTCTGGGGTGTGGTCGCACTTCTGCGCGGCTCGGCGGTGAGCGCGTCGACGGTCGACGTCGTCTTCGGCGGGTGCGTCGCCCTGGTCTGCGCCGTTCTCCTGGTGCGCCGTGGAGCACCGCGTCGCAGCACGCTCTGACGCTGGCCGGAGCACTGCGGGGAATCTCCCTGCGCCCCGTGGGGTTGGATGGGGTTGGGCACTCCGTACCCGGAGGCCGACCTGGAGGTGGCCGTGGAGCTGGACGAGGTCGACGCCGTACGGCGGGTGGCGATGGTGAGCGTGCACACCTCACCGCTCGACCAGCCCGGCACCGGCGACGCCGGCGGCATGAACGTCTACGTCGTCGAGCTCGCGCGTCGTCTGGCGACGGCCGGGATCGAGGTCGACATCTTCACCCGGGCGACCTCCTCACGCCTCGAGCCCGTCGTCGAGCACGGCGACGGCGTCACCGTGCACAACATCCACGCCGGCCCGTTCGAGGGCCTGACCAAGGGCGAGCTGCCCGGCCAGCTCTGCGTGTTCGCCCGCGAGGTGCTGCGCACCGAGGCGGCCCTGCCGCTCGGTCACTACGACGTGGTGCACTCCCACTACTGGCTCTCCGGGCAGGTCGGCGCCCTCGCGCGCGACCGCTGGGGCGTGCCGCTCGTGCACTCGATGCACACCATGGCCAAGGTGAAGAACGACGCGATGGCCCTCGGCGACACCCCGGAGCCGGCGGCCCGGATCATCGGCGAGGAGCAGGTGGTCGAGGCCGCCGACATGCTCATCGCGAGCACCGACATCGAGGCCAAGCAGCTGGTCAACCTCTACGACGCCGATCCCGGCCGGGTCGAGGTGGTGCACCCCGGCGTGGACCTGACGGTGTTCCGGCCCCGCGACGCCGTGGCCGCCCGCGAGCAGCTGGGGCTCCCGCCGGACGCCCACGTCGTCCTCTTCGCCGGCCGCCTCCAGCCTCTGAAGGCTCCGGACGTGCTGCTGCGCGCGGTCTCCCTGCTGCTCGAGGAGACTCCCGACCTGCGCTCGCGCCTGGTCGTCCCGGTCGTGGGCGGGCCGTCCGGCACCGGGCTGGAGCACCCGGAGCTCCTGGCCGAGCTGGCCGCCGAGCTGCGCATCGACGACGTGGTGCGGTTCGTCCCTCCTGTGCCGCCGGCCGAGCTGGCGGTGTGGGACGCCGCGGCGTCCGTGGTCGCCGTACCGTCCTACAACGAGTCGTTCGGCCTGGTCGCCGCCGAGGCGCAGGCGGCCGGGGTCCCCGTCATCGCGGCTGCCGTCGGCGGCCTCACGACCGTGGTGGCCGACGGTGTGAGCGGC
>JAHEXO010000234.1 GCA_023252065.1 Nocardioides sp.
GACCGGTGCGTCCCCTGGGGCAGCGACGGCGTCATGCCGCGCAGCGAGGCCGTGTGGTTCGCCTCGCCGCTGGCGGTCGGCGTCAAGGCCGTGGGGGCGCAGGTCGCCGAGACGCGCGCGGTCGGCGGCCAGAAGGTGACGGTGTTCGCGGGCAGCTCGGCGCTGCGGCGCAAGATCCTGGGCACCGCGAGGGTGGTCGGTGTCGACGACAACGGCTGCCCGACCCGCGCTGTCCAGCAGCCGACCCGAGGGCCCGCAGGGCTGGAGCCCTCGTCGATGTCGGTCTGCATCTACTCCGAGGACACGGGTGAGCCCGAGCTCATGTGGTCGGGGCGCACCTCCGAGGCTCCGGCACGTTCCTACGCCGACGCGGTGACCCGGGCGGCCCCGGCGCGGACCTGCCCGGGACTGCCCCACGGGCGGTGGCTCGCGCTCGGCCTCCACGATGGGGGCGGCACCCGATGGGACGTGGTCGACCTGGAGTGCGGGGCGGTCGTCGATGCCAGGGGCCGGGTGGCGCTGACTCGCGACACCGTCCACGACTGGAAGCTGGACGGTGTGGAGGCCTACGCACAGCTCCCGGGCGAGGCCTCGACATACTGAGCCGGTGAGCACTGCCGACGAGTCGCGCCCGGTCCGCGAGGAGGACGCCTTCGACGTCGAGGCCGTCGCCGAGTGGCTGCGCGACCACGCGTCGACCTTCCGCGACCGGCTCGACGGCACCCCCGAGGTGCGGCAGTTCCCGGGCGGCGCCTCGAACCTGACCTACCTGCTGCGCTACCCGCACCTCGACCTGATCCTGCGCCGGCCACCCGCCGGGGCCAAGGCCAAGAGCGCCCACGACATGGGGCGGGAGTTCACCATCCAGTCGGCACTCGCCCCGGTCTACCCCTACGTCCCGCGGATGGTCGGGCTGTGTCGCGACGCCTCGGTGGTCGGCTCGGAGTTCTACGTGATGGAGCGGCTCGAGGGCACCATCTTGCGCACGGAGCTGCCGTTCGAGCTGAGCCCCGACGAGGCCTCGGCGCTGTGCGAGCACGCGTGGGAGGCGCTGGTCCGGCTGCACCAGGTCGACGTGAGCGCCGTACCGGAGCTGGCCGCGCTCGGACGCGGTGAGGGGTACGTCGCGCGTCAGGTCGCGGGCTGGACCGACCGGCTCGCACGAGCCGCGACCGACGACCTCGGCGACTGGTCGAGCGTGACCGCCTGGCTCGACGCCCACCAGCCCGCAGACGTGGGGCAGTGCCTGATCCACAACGACTGGCGCTTCGACAACATGGTGCTCGACCCCGCCGACCGGCTCCAGGTGCGCGGCGTGCTCGACTGGGAGATGGCCACGGTCGGTGACCCCCTGATGGACCTCGGCGGTGCCCTCGCCTACTGGATCCAGGTGGACGACGACGAGTTCTTCCAGGGCTTCCGGCGGCAGCCGACGACGGCGCCTGGGATGTGGACGCGGCAGCGCGTCGTCACGTGGTACGCCGAGCACACCGGGCTCGAGGTCACCCCGGAACAGTGGCGCTTCTACGAGGTCTTCGGCCTGTTCCGGCTCGGGGTGATCTGCCAGCAGATCTGGTACCGCTACTTCCACGGCCAGACCCACAACGAGGCCTACGCCCGCTTCGGCCCGGCGGTCGCCTACCTCGAGTCGCGCTGCCACGCCCTGCTCGCGTCGGCCGACGGGGCCGCCTGATGGGTCTGGTGCTGCTGGTCCGGCACGGGCAGGCGTCGTTCGGTGCCGACGACTACGACGTGCTCAGCGACACCGGGATCGAGCAGAGCCGGGTGCTCGGCCGGTTCCTGGCCGGCGCGGGGATCGAGCCCGGCGCGGTCGTGCACGGCGCGATGAAGCGACAGCGCGACACCGCCACGGCGATGGCCGAGGCGGCCGGATGGTCGGTCGCGCCGGTGCTCGACGAGGGCTGGAACGAGTTCGACCACATCGCCGTCGTCGCCCGTGCCGCCGAGGGCGACGACCGGCTAGCAGGCCCCGCGCCCGACCGCCGCGTCTTCCAGGAGGTCTTCGAGCTGGCCACGGCCCGCTGGGCGAGCGGTGCCTACGACGACGACTTCGACGAGCCCTGGACCGGGTTCGTGGGCCGGGTCCGCTCCGCCCTCGACCGGGCGTCGGCCCGCGACGGCGTGACCGTCGTCGCGTCGTCCGGCGGCCCGATCGCCGCCGCGTGCTCGATGCTGGTCGACCGCGAGGCCTCCCCGACCGAGCTGGGGCGGCTCTGGGCGGCGTACAACACCGTCATCGCGAACACCTCGGTCAGCCGGGTGATCGAGGGCTCGACGGGCCGCCGGCTCCTGACCTTCAACGAGCACAGCCACCTGCCCCGCGACCTGGTCACCTATCGCTGAGGTGTCCCGGGTGCACCGTCGGGCTGGTCGGCTCCGACGTCCTGGGCCCAGGCGTAGTTGAGCTTGTGGCGCGAGATGTAGATGAAGGACTCGGTGGTCCGGACGCCCGGCACGGCGCGCAGCTGCTCGGAGATCCGTAGGAGGTCGCTGTTGTCGCGACCCACGACCTCGACCAGCATGTCGTAGCTCCCGGCACTGATCACGACGTACGTCGTCTCGGGCCAGGTCGCCACCTCCGTGGCGATCGGGCCGAGCTCGGAGGCCGCCTGCACGCCGATCATCGCCATCACGCCGAAGCCCATGTTGCCGGGGTCGGTCAGGCCGACGATCTGGAGGACGCCGGAGGATCGCAGGGTCTCGATCCGGGCCCGGACCGTCGCCTCGGAGACCCCGAGGTCGCGAGCGATCACGGTGTTCGGGCAGCGCCCGTCCTCCTGCAGCATGGCGATGATCCGGCGCGCGGTGTGATCGAGCATCATCTGCGAATCATCTCCCTCAGAAGGGACTATAGCCTCGAAATTCGTAGCATTGACCCCCTAGTTTCTGCGGAGTACGTTGTCGGGACGCGGATGCGTACGGGGCCGACGAGAGGTTTGGTGCGTGCCGGACGAGGTCTACGACGTCGAGTTCCGTGCGGTGACGAAGCGGTTCGGCTCGCTGACCGCCGTCGACGCTGTCTCCTTCCAGGTGCGGCAGGGAGAGTTCCTGTCTCTGCTCGGCCCGTCCGGCTGTGGCAAGACCACCTCGCTGAGGATGATCGCCGGCTTCGAGCAGCCCGACGAGGGCGAGATCCTGATCGGTGGCGTCGACGCCGTCGGGACCCCGCCCTACAAGCGCAACGTCAACACGGTCTTCCAGCAGTACGCCCTCTTCCCGCACATGAGCATCCTGGACAACGTCGCCTACGGCCTGAAGCAGAAGAGGGTGGGCAAGGAGGAGCGCTACGCCCGAGCCCGCGAGGCGCTCGAGCTGGTGCGGCTGCCCGGCCGGGAGAAGCACAAGCCGGCCATGTTGTCCGGTGGCCAGCAACAGCGGGTCGCTCTCGCGCGGGCGTTGGTGAACCGCCCCCGCGTCCTGCTGCTCGACGAGCCGCTGGGCGCCCTCGACCTCAAGCTGCGCAAGGAGATGCAGATCGAGCTGACCCGCATCCAGGACGAGGTCGGGATCACCTTCATCTACGTCACCCACGACCAGGGCGAGGCACTGGCGATGTCGGACCGGATCGCGGTGATGTCCGACGGTGTCATCGAGCAGATGGACGCGCCCGCGGAGATCTACGACCGGCCGCTCACGGCGTTCGTCGCCGACTTCATCGGGGAGATGAACTTCCTGGAGGGCGACGTCACCCAGGCAGCCGACGGCGAGTACGACCTGGACACCGGGTCGGGCGTGGTGGTGCGCGGTCTGGGCCAGGCCACGAAGGGGCGGCCGGCGCGGGTCGGCATCCGCCCCTCCCGGGTCCGCATCGTCGACGCCGCCGCCCACGGCGAGGTCAACACCGCCCGAGCCGTGGTCGCGACGCGGATCTACCTCGGCGACGAGGTGCAGGTCGTCGCCGAGCTCGCGGGCGGGACCCCCTTCGTCGTCCACGAGCAGCGCGCAGGCACCGACGAGGCGCACGACGCCATCCGCCCCGGCGACCCGATCACCATCCAGTGGGAGCACACGGCGCCGGTCCTCCTCGCTGACTCACCGACCACCGACGACGCCGTGAACCAGGGAGGCTCCCATGAGTGACCACAGCAACCAGATCAACCAGCTCAACCTGCTCGCCCCGCGCGCGACCAAGCCGAAGCTCGACCGGCTGCACAGCATGGTGGAGGAGGCGGCCGGTCACCCGCTGTCGCGGCGCAGCGCGCTGGGGCTCGGCGGCCTCATGCTGCTGTCAGCCTGCGGCAGCACGACGACCGGGAACGGCGCCACCGGGGGCTCCACCCAGTCGGCGGGCACCGACGCGCTGGCCGGGAAGCCGCTGGAGAACCACCTCGAGATCTACAACTGGTCGGAGTACGACGACCCGTCGACGTACAAGAAGTTCAAGGCGCTCCCGGACGTGGCCAAGGCCGGGGTCTCGATCCACGAGACCTACTACTCCTCCAACGACGAGCTGCTGGCCAAGCTGCACGCCGGCGGCGCGCAGTACGACATCATCGTGCCGAGCCAGAACGCGGTCGCCCAGCTGATCCAAGAGAACAAGCTGATGAAGCTCGACCCGGCCCTGATCCCGAACCTGAAGAACCTCGACCCCAAGTTCCTCAAGTCCTCCTACGACCCCACTGGCGAGTACCACGTGATCAAGGACTACGGGATCACGATGATCTTCTACAACAACCAGGTCGTCACCGAGCAGCCGAAGACGATGCTCGACTTCTACCACCTGCTGCCCAAGTACGGCAGCAAGGGACGCACGAACCTGCTCGACTGTGCCGAGGAGGTCGTGCCGCTCGCGCTGCTGGCGCTCGGCCTCGACCCCAACACCGACCAGAAGTCGGACTTCGACCAGGTCACCCAGCTCCTG
>JAHEXO010000235.1 GCA_023252065.1 Nocardioides sp.
CCTCTGGCTCGGCGTCCTGGCCACCGCGATCACGGTGCCGCTCGGCGTGGCCATGGCGCTGGGGCTCGACCGCTGGCGCGGCCGGATCCCGTCGGGCGCCAACCTCGCGGTCATCGTGTTGTTCGTCCTGCCCGAGATCCTCTTGGCGGTCTCCCTGCTGTTCGTGGCCACCGTGCTCGTGACGCCGGTGCGGCTGGGCACGTGGGGCCAGGTGATCGGCCTGGTCACCTACCAGCTGTCGTGGCCGGTCGTGATCGTCCGGGCGCGCCTGCTCACGATCGGCAACGACTACGAGGAGGCGGCCGTCGACCTCGGCGCCTCGCCCGCCGGCGCCGTACGACGCGTGCTGCTGAAGATGCTGGTGCCGGCGATCTTCGCCAGCGCCGTGCTGGTGTTCGCCGACGTCATCGACGACTTCATCCTGGTCCGCTACCTGTCGGGCGACTCGAGCACCGAGACTGTGTCGATCAAGGTCTACAACACCGCGCGGGCGGCGCCGACCCCGGCGCTGAACGCACTGACCACGCTCCTCCTGGCCACCTCGTTGGTCGCGGTCACCGTGGGGTATCTCGGCTACCGTTGGTTCACCCGTGGTGAGAAGGGTGCCGGCGCTATCGACGTCTTCGCCGGCGAGACCTAGACTTCACCTTGAACGGCCGTTCAACCTCTCGGTACTGCCTTGAAGGAGGCGAGATGTCCTCGATCCCCGCAGCGCCGCTCGACCCGGCCCAGGTTGCTCTCGCCCTGGCGCCGTTCGGCTCGAGCCGGATGCTCCCGCGCGACTCCTACCTGTCGCCGGAGGTCCTCGAGTGGGAACGCCGCTACCTCTTCGACGGCTGGATGTGCCTGGGCCGGTCCTCCGAGATCCCGCCGCGCGGGCTCCGGGCCGAGTCCGTGGGGGACTACGGCGTACTCCTGACGCGTGACGCCGAGGGTGTGCTGCGGGCGTTCGAGAACGCCTGCCGGCACCGCGGCCACGAGCTCCTGCCCTGCGGCGGGGCAGCGCAAGGGCGCGCCATCGTCTGCCCCTACCACGCCTGGTCCTACCGTCACGACGGCAGCCTGATCGGCGCTCCGCACTTCAAGGAGATCGACCAGCTCGACAAGTCGACGCTCGGGCTCAAGCCGGTCCGGGTCACCGAGTGGCACGGCTGGGTGTTCGTCGACCGCTCCGGCGCCGACCAGGACTTCGCCGCGCACATCGGCGAGCTCGAGAACATCGTCGCGCCCTACGACGCGGGCTCGCTGGTGACCTGCGAGACCCACGAGTACGACGTCGAGGCCAACTGGAAGGTCATCGTCGAGAACTACCAGGAGTGCTACCACTGCTCGATGATCCACCCCGAGCTGTGCCGGGTCTCGCCGCCCACCAGTGGTGAGAACCTCGAGCGCGAGGGCAACTGGGTCGGCGGCTGGATGGAGCTGCGCCAGGGTGCCGAGACGATGTCGCTGGACGGCCGCAGCGGCGGCGTCGCGATGGCCCGGCTCGACGAGCACGAGCTCTCGACGGTGATGTACGTCGCCGTGCTGCCCAACCTGCTGATCTCGCTGCACCCCGACTACGTGATGACGCACATGCTGGTGCCGATCTCGCCGGACAAGACCCGGATCACCTGCTCGTGGGCCTTCCCGAAGGACGTCTCGGAGAAGGAGGGCTTCAGCCCGGCCTACGCCGTCGACTTCTGGGACCTCACCAACCGGCAGGACTGGTCGGCGTGCGAGTCGGTGCAGCGCGGCATGAAGTCGCCGCACTTCGAGGCCGGCCCCCTCGCCCCCGACGAGGACGGCGTCTACCACTTCGTCTCCCACCTCGCCCGCGCCTACCAGGGCCGCTGACTCCAGCTGTAACGCTCCGTTATCCGCGCCGGGGCGCCCGTGCACGGGCGCACCCCTGCGGGTAACGGAGCGTTACAGTCGGCGGCGCACGACGTACGGCGCGAGGTCGGTGATGTCGGTGCCGAACCGGGCGACGGTGCTCTCGTACTCCCGGCGCAGCCGCACCTTGGCCAGTGCCCGGTCGGCGCCGAGGTCGCGGTAGGTCACGCGGGACATCCCGAGCTTGAAACCGGTGAGGAAGTCCTGCCGCTCCTTCCGCGCCCAGAGCACCTCGAGCCCATCAGTGTCAGCGACCCCGCCGTCGGCGACGGGCGTGAGCTTGACCTTGCCGTCCAGCTCGAAGAGGTGTCGGCCGACTCGGACGTCGGCGTAGGCCGTGCGCCCCTCGGCCCGCAGGCCGAACTGGGTCTCCGGCCAGCCGATGCCCAGCTCGTGCACGAGCTCCCGCGTGGCCGACTCGGCGAAGTTCTCGGCACCGGGGTCGGCCAGGTCGATGGCGGTCTGCACCGTCGAGGCGCCCCGCCAGCACCGCATCTGGTCGCGCACCACTCGGAGCTGCTCGCGCCCGACCCCGTGGCGCAACGCGTGATCACACGCCGCGAGTCCGGCGGTGAGCCCGCTGCTGCGGGCGAGGTCACACGCCGTCCGGGCGAGATCGAGCACCGGCAGGCCGTCCACCACCACTGCCTGGCGGGGGAGGAACACGGCCTTGTGATGGACGATGCCGGCCTTGGAGCGGTCGCCGAGGACGCCGGGCCGGGTCAGGTGGATGCGTGCGGTGCGCGGGTCCTGCAGCGGGACGCCGAGGACCAGCGCCGCCGACTCGTGGCTGAACCAGTGGGTGGCTCGGACCACGAGGTGGGCCGCCCGCACCCGCAGGAGCGGCTGCCCCCGGTAGGCGTCGGAGGAGGCCCACATCTCTGCGTCGCAGAAGATGCCGCGCCGGACCCTGACCCAGGCGCGACTGCGTAGGAGCTCGGCCACCTGGCGGTCGGACAGGCCGAGCTGCCGCGCCTGGAGGTAGGTGATCAGGCCGTGCTGGCCTGCCATGACGCCGCTGATCCGGGGGTCCATGCGGCGACCCTGCTCGCCGTACGCCGCTCGCGCAGCCGGCGCGGTGCGACCTGGGGACCAGGCCGGTCCGGCGCCGGCGTGTGGACGGTCTCGGGGCCGACCGCGGACTGTAACGCTCCGTTATCTGCGCCAGTGCGCCCCCGCACGGGCGCGCCCCTGCAGATAACGGAGCGTTACAGCTGGAGGGCGAGCCGGCGTCAGCTGGTCCAGGCGTGCCAGAGGGCGGCGTACTCGCCGTCCTGCTCGACCAGCTCGTGGTGCGAGCCGAGCTCGACGATCTCACCGTCGATCACCACGGCGATCCGGTCGGCGTCGTGGGCGGTGTGGAGGCGGTGGGCGATGGCCACCACGGTGCGGCCGTCGAGCAGGGCGTTCATCGAGCCCTCCAGGGTGCGCGCGGTCCGCGGGTCGATCAGCGAGGTCGCCTCGTCCAGCACCAGGGTGTGGGGGTCGGCGATGATCAGCCTCGCCAGCGCGATCTGCTGGGCCTGGGCCGGGGTCAGCGGCTGGTTGCCCGACCCGATGACCGTGTCGAGACCCTTCGGCAGCCGCTCGACCCAGTCGCGCGAGCCCACCGCGGACAGGGCGGACCACACCGCCTCGTCGGGCGAGTCCTCGCGCGCCAGCACGATGTTGTCGCGCACGGTGCCGACGAAGACGTGGTGTTCCTGGGTGACCAGGGCGACCTCGGTGCGCAGCTGCTCGAGCGGCAGCGCGACCAGGTCGACCCCGCCGACCTTGACCGACCCGGTGCGGGGCCCGTTGATGCCGGACAGCAGCCGGCCGAGGGTCGACTTCCCCGAACCCGACGGTCCGACGATCGCCAGCCGCTCGCCGATCTCGAGGTCGAGCGTCACGCCGTGCAGTACGTCGTGCCCCTCGCGGTAGGCGAAGTGCAGGTCCTCACCGACCAGGTGTGGCCCGTCGGGCCGGTCGTCGCCGGGCGTCCGGTCCTCGGGCACCTCGGCGATGCCGAGCAGCCGGCTGGTCGAGGCGACCCCGACCTGCAGTCGGTCCATCTCGCCGACCAGCCGGTCGAGCGGTCCGCTCAGCGACTCGACGTAGAGCAGGGCGGCCGTGATCTGCCCGAGGCTGACCCAGCCCTGCTGGTAGCCGTAGCCGCCGACCAGCAGCGTGATCACCCGCGGGGTGTTGAACGCGACGTCGATCACGCAGAAGAGCAGGTTGCGCAGCGTCATCGTGTAGCGCTCGGCCTGGCCCGACACCGCCATGTCGTCGTCGCCGGCCCGCACCCGCAGGTCGGACAGCGCGAGCGCCTCGACGGTGCGGGCACCCTCGGTCGTCTCGGTCAGCGTCGTGTTGATCCGGGAGTACGTCGCGCCCTCGGTGATGTAGCCCTTCGGCGCGCGCTGGAGGTAGCGGCGTACCTGGAACCACGACGAGCCGATCACCATCAGCGACGGCACGGCCAGCAGCACCGAGTTGAGCAGCATGGCCACGACCGACAGGGCGACGGTCAGCCCGGAGATGATCGCCTGCGGCACGCCGAACTGCACCGAGCGGCTCATCGTCCCGACGTCGCGGGTCACCCGGGTCACCAGGTCGCCGGTGCTGGCCCCCTCGACACGCCCCAGCGGCAGCCGGAGCACAGTGGTGACGATGAACTCGCGCGCGGACGACAGCAGGTCCTGACCGAAGATCGTCGAGATGCCCTGGGCCAGGAAGGTCAGCACCGCCTGGGTGCACACGACGGCCACGATCACCCAGGCGAGCTGGTCGAGGCTGGCCAGCTGAGCAGCCGCTCCGCCGCCGTCGACGGTCCGGTTGACCAGGTTGCCCAGCAGCCGCGGGACGATCAGCGCCGTGCCCGCCGCGAGCGCGTTGAGCACGATCAGCCAGAAGAAGATGCCCTTCCGCTCGCGCAGCAGGCCGCGGAAGAACGCCATCACTACGTGGTTGTCGGCCACCGGCCAGCCGCGCACCGGGTTGCGGGAGGCGGCGTAGGTGTCG
>JAHEXO010000236.1 GCA_023252065.1 Nocardioides sp.
TGACCGGACGCGCGGTGCGCCAGATAGCCAGCGACGCGGTGGTCTCGGAGTCCACCGTGCGCTCCCAGGTGAAGTCGATCCTGGTCAAGCTCGAGGTCTCCTCGCAGCTCGCCGCCGTCTGGCTCGCCCACCGGGTGGGCTGGCGACCCCCCGAGGACAGCCGACGCCGCTGAGTTCCCCCAATTGCGGCATGCGTGGACCGGGCGTCGCTCCGTAGTTTCGAGCTCTGCCCCGACCACGTCGTCCGAAGCTGGAGGTCCTGATGCGTTCCCCGACATCGATGGGTACTGGGGGCGTCGACCGCACCCGGCGCGCAGCGGTGAGCGCATGACCGCAACCGCGGAGCTCCGGGAAGGATCGGCGACGTCGGACATCGGCGTCGCCGTGCGCGAGCAGGTCGCGCCCCTGTCGGTGCGGCCCGGACCCCGGCGCGTCCCGCTCGGGCGTTGGGGTCTGGTCTCGCTCGACTGCGCCGCCGCCCTGGGCTCGGCATGGTTCGTGGCCGGTCTCCGCCACTCGGGACACGTGACGGCGCTGGCCCTGGCCGTGGTCTGGCTCCTCCTGCTGGTCGTGGCGGGCACCTACCGCATGTCGGCGGTGATGTCGTGGCCCGAGCAGGTACGCCGGATCGGGCTCGCCGGGGTCGGAATGGCAGCGATCCTCCCGGGCTGGAGCGAGGTGCACGGCTACGCAGCCGCCCTCAGCGCAGCGTTGTTGACGACCACGACCATGACCCTGCGGGGCACCTCTCGCGCCTGCGAGCGCTGCTTCGGTGCGGCAACCGCGTCCATGCGCATCGTGGTGGCCGGACACCGCCGCGACGTCGACCGGATCGTCACCGAGCTGTCGAGCACGTCGTTCCCGCGCTACGACGTCGTCGGCGCCGTCGGGACCCGCTCGGGCGACCTCAGCCGGATCTGCGAGACGGTGGCCCGCACCCGCCCGGACGCCGTGCTGCTCGTGCCGTGCCGGCACGTGGGTGCCGCGGCCGTGCGGCGCCTCGGCTGGCAGCTGGAGAGCTCGCGGACCCGCCTGATGCTGGCCACCTCGCTGGTCGACGTCTCGCCGTCCCGGGCGCGGCTGGCCGTCGCCGGGTCCCTGCAGCTGGTGGACGTCCGCCAAGCGACGCTCGGCGGTGCGCGACGGATGCTCAAGGAGGTGCTCGAGCGCGTCGTGGCCGCGCTGGCGGTGCTGCTCCTCTCGCCGCTCCTCGTCCTGCTCGTCGTCGTGATCCGCCTGGAGTCCGAGGGCCCTGCGGTGTTCCGCCAGACCAGGGTCGGTAAGAACGCCGTCCCCTTCACGATCCTGAAGTTCCGCACGATGCGGCCCGGAGCACACCGCGACGTCGCGGCGCTGCGGGCCCTCGACCCGCATCTCGAACAGGACGCGGTCCTGTTCAAGATGCGGGCCGACCCGAGGGTCACCCGCGTGGGTGCCGTGCTGCGCCGCTACTCGCTGGACGAGCTGCCCCAGCTGATCAACGTCGTCCGCGGCGACATGTCGCTGGTCGGGCCTCGCCCGTCCCTCCCCGAGGAGGTGGCGCGCTACCAGCCCGACGTCCGCCGCCGGCTCGCGGTCAAGCCGGGGATCACCGGGCTGTGGCAGGTCTCGGGGAGGTCGGACCTCTCCTGGGAGCAGACGGTGCGGCTGGACCTCTGGTACGTCGACAACTGGTCGCTGGCCGGCGACCTCGCCATCGTGCTGCGGACCATCCGGGCCGTGGTCACCCACCGCGGCGCCTACTGAGCACCCACAACTGAACAAGGACCCCCCGAACAGCCCACCAGCTGTGACGACCCGGGCCGCTCTCCCCTCCCCCATGGGGGGCGCACCAGGGTCGGAGTAGATGCCGGTGTCCGGCCCCGCAGCACCCATCTGCAGGGCCGGGTACCCAGCAGCTGGTGGGCCTGAACAGTCGACCACGCCGGTCGGGCCGCTCCGGCCCGACCGGCGGGTCTCATGGATCCGAGACTCCGTCGAGGGCGTCAGTCGATGGACTTGATCTGGACGACGAGCACCGAGCCGAGCACGCTGACGGCGGCGGCGAGCACGTAGAGGCCGACGTAGCCGAGGTCGAGCGCGAGCACGCCGGCGGCGAGGACCGGCGCCAGCACCTGGGGCAGGGCGTTGGCGATGTTGATGACGCCGAGGTCCTTGGCCCGGTCGGCCGCCTCGGGCAGCACCTCGGTGATCATCGCGAAGTCGACCGCGGTGTAGGCGCCGAACCCGACGCCGAGGACCACGGCACCGACGTAGGCGGCCGGCATGGTGTGCACGAACGCGAACATCAGCAGCGCAGCGGCGGCGATCAGCCCCGACCAGATCACGAACACCTTGCGCTTGGCCCGCTTGTCCGACCACCAGCCACCGACGAACGCCGTCACCACGGTGACCACGCCGTAGACGGCGGTGAGCGTGAAGACGGCGTCCTCGGCGCCCTTGTCGCTGAGGTGGACGGCGTCCTTGAGGTAGTAGAGGAGGTAGAGGATCAGGATCGCGTTGCCGAGGTTCATCAGGAAGCGCGTCATCCAGGCCCACCCGAAGTCCGGGTGCTGGCGTGGGGAGACCCAGAAGCCGCGCAGGAACTGGCGCCACCGGAACGGCGGGCGCAGCTCGCGTGGGAGCGGGATGTCCCGCGAGTCCACGGCGTAGGGGAGGGTGGTCACGACCAGGACGACGGCGAGGGTGAGGTAGCCGGCCGCGATGCTGCCGGTGGCGGCCGCGATCCCCGAGCCGGCGATGACGCCGGCGGTCTGGGCGATCGCGAGCAGGCCACCGATGACGCCCCGCTCCTGGGTGGGCACCTGGTCGGGGACGGTGGCGGTGACGGCGGCGAGCATCGCGTTGAGCGAGGCCTGGGCCAGCGCCCATGCGGCCACCAGCGACCAGACGGAGTGGGCACCGGCGAGCAGCAGCATGGCGACCGCTCCGCCGACCGCGCCGCCGAGGACCCAGGGCAGGCGGCGTCCCATGCGCAACGTGGTGCGGTCGGAGAACGCACCCCACATCGGGTTCAGCACGGTGGAGACCAGGGCCCCGACCCCGGTGACCAGGGACAGCACCGCTTCCTTGTGGTCGGGGGAGACCGCCTCGGACTGCTGGGCCAGGAGCACCTGGATCGGTCCGAAGAACCCCGACCAGAGGCCGATGCTGGCCAGCACCAGCCAGAGGACCCAGCGTCGGGGCACCCGCTGGGTCGGTTCGGCCAGCGCGCGGTCGACCGGCTCAGCGGGAGTGATCACGCGGTGGTTCCGCGCTGGACCCGGACCACCCCGGCGTACCAGTCGAAGGAGCGCTTCGGGGTGCGGACGAGGGTGTCGTAGTCGATGTGGACCAGCCCGAAACGCTGGGTGTAGCCGTGTGCCCACTCGAAGTTGTCCATCAACGACCAGCAGTAGTAGCCGCGTACGTCGACGCCGCGGGCGACCGCGTCGGCGACGGCCCGGAGGTGGCCGTCGAGGTAGTCGATCCGGGGCTGGTCGTCGACCACGCCCGACTCGTCGGGCCCCATGGCGTAGGAGCATCCGCTCTCGGTGATCAGCACCGGCGGGAGGTCGGGATAGCGGGTGGTCATCTCGACCAGCAGCTCGGTCAGTCCCTCGGGCACGACGGGCCAGCCGAAGTCGGTGGTCGGGTAGCCCGTGATCTCGACGAGCTCGAACGGCAGGTCGGAGCCCTCCACCGGAGCGCCGATCCTCATCGGCACGTAGTAGTTCACGCCGTAGAAGTCGAGGGGCTGCGAGATCACGGCGAGGTCGTCGGCCACCGGCCCGGGCATCGCGTCGCCCCATCCCTCGGGGTAGCGGCCGAGGAGGACGGGGTCGGCGAACAGCCGGTTCCAGAGCACGTCGAAGAGGTCGGCGGCAGCCCTGTCGCCCTCGCTGTCGCTCGCCGGGTGGACCGGGATGTGGTTGGTGGCCGTCCCGACCTGGGCCGCCCCGGCCGCCCGGAGCGCCTGTACAGCGAGGCCGTGGCCGAGCAGGAGGTGGTGGGCGACGGGCAGGGCGTCGAGCATCAGCCCCTTCCCGGGCGCCATCTCCTCCTGGGCGTAGCCGCTCATGGTCACCACGTTCGGCTCGTTGACCGGGCACCAGTGGGAGACCCGGTCGGCGAGCCGGGCCGCCACCAGCGCGGCGTACTCCCCGAAGCGGAGCGCGACGTCGCGGCTGAGCCAGCCCCCGTCGTCCTCCAGCGCCTGGGGCAGGTCCCAGTGGTAGAGCGTCGCCATCGGCTGGATGCCGGCCTCGAGCAGGGCGTCGACGAGGCGGTCGTAGAAGGCGAGCCCCGCCTCGTTGACCGGGCCGCGGCCGGTGGGCTGGATACGTGGCCAGGCGATCGAGAACCGGTAGCCGTCGGCGCCGAGCCGCCGTAGCAGCTCCACGTCCTCGGCCCACCGGTGGTAGTGGTCGCAGGCGACCTCGCCGCTGCTGCCGTCGATGATCCGGCCGGGCTGGGCGGTGAAGGTGTCCCAGATGCTGGGGCCCTTGCCGTCCTCGGTGGCCGCGCCCTCGATCTGGTACGACGCCGTGCTGGTGCCGAAGAGGAATCCCTGCGGCAGGACCAGCCCGCCCTCCACGTTGTCGCTCACCGGTGTGTCTCCTGTCAGGGCGAAGGTCCCGCGGTCACGAGCAGCGCCTCGGCGCCGGCGCGATGAGGGTACCGTCGAGACATGGCTGAGCTCGCCGGAGGAACCGTGGCGGCCGGGCGGCGTACGCCGCGTGCGTTCCACGTGATGTCCAAGCCCACGGGCGCCATCTGCAACCTCGACTGCGAGTACTGCTTCTTCCTCTCCAAGGACGAGCTCTACCCGGGCAGCGGTTTCCGGATGGAACCCGAGGTCCACGAGGCCTACGTCAGCCAGCTGCTGGCGGCCCA
>JAHEXO010000237.1 GCA_023252065.1 Nocardioides sp.
GCTAGCATCTTGCCGATAGGGGTCTCCTGCGCGATCTCACCGAACTGCTTGAGGTGGACCTTGGAGGACTTGTAGGAGCAGTGCTCGCTCCACATCACCGAGTACATCGCCAGCTCGCTGCTGGTCGGCCGACGGCCGAGGATCTCGCGGATCCGGGCGTACTCGTCGGCCTTCAGCCCGAGTTCCGCCCAGGGCTGGTCGCGGTCGGGATCGGACGCAGCGGCGGTCACGGTGTCCAGGGGGTGTGGCACGGCAGCAATCTACCGGCGGCAGCGGCGAGGACCTGCAGCGGCGCCGGTGTGGGGGCGGCGGTCGTCGAATTCCCCGCTCGAGCGGGGAATTCGTTGCATGTGGGGGGAGATCCACCCCTCGAAGATGCGAACTACCCCACGCAGTGGGCCAGTTGGGGCCGGTGGGGTCAGGCCAGCATGCCGTCGGCGATGACCTCGATGAGGGGGCGTACGGCGGCCTGGTCGAGGTCGGCGTTGTCGGCCACGGCAGCTACGCCGCCGACCAGCCGGCACATCTGCACGGCCTCGACGTGCTCGCGCAGAGCGTGCTCGGACTCGAGCCGGTCGACCACCCGCTGGGTCGCCGACTTGAGCACCTGGCACTTGGTGACGATCGGCGACGACTCGTCGCCCATCGCGCTGGTGATCTTGGCCGGGCCGCCCTTGTGCATGCTGATCAGATCGACGTAGGTCTCGAACCACGCCAGCAGCAGGTCGCGCGGCGTGCCCTCATGGACCAGGACCTTGTCGGCGGCGTCGTTCACCCGGTCGACCCAGCTCTGCATGATCGCGTCCATCAGGACGTCGCGGCTGGGGAAGTGACGGTAGAGGGTGCCGGCGCCCACACCGGCCCGCTTGGCGACCTCGTCGAGCGAGGCGTCGTAGCCCTGCTCACGGAAGACAGCACGCGCTGCCTCGATCAGCCGCTCGCGGTTGCGCTGCGCATCGGCGCGCATGGACAGTCCCCCTTGCTAAACGGAGACACTCTCCGTATATTGTTCTCCAAGCGGAGAACTTCTCCGTATAAGAGTACCTCGGCCCGACGATCCGGGCCAGAACAGGAATCCACCCCGTGTCTTCCGACCACACCACACTGACCCGCCGGCCCGGCGCCGGGCTCCCCGCGGAGCTCCCCGCCGACGCCGGCCGGGCCGCGACCGGGATCGCGATCGTGCTGGTGGCCCAGCTCATGCTGGTGCTCGACGCCACCGTCGTGAACGTCGCGCTGCCGCGCATCGACACCGCCCTCGGCTTCGGCCCCGCCTCACTCTCGTGGGTCCTCAACTCCTACACGCTCGCCTTCGGCGGCCTCCTCCTCCTCGGCGGCCGGCTCGGCGACGTCCGCGGGCGACTGCGGATGTTCGAGATCGGCCTCGCCGTCTTCACCCTCTTCTCACTCCTGGGCGGCCTCGCCCAGACCCCCGGCGAGCTGATCGCCGCCCGTGCACTGCAAGGCGCCGGAGCCGCGATGGCCGCCCCCAGCGTCCTGGCCCTGCTCACCACCAGCGCTCCCGACGAGGCGGCCCGCAACCGCGCGCTCGCCCTCTTCGGAGCGGTCTCCTCGGCCGGCGCCTCGATCGGACTGCTGCTCGGCGGCGTCGTCACCGACCTCGGGTCGTGGCGCTGGACGCTGTTCATCAACGTGCCCATCGGGCTCGCCGTGCTGTTCCTGGCCCCGCGGTTCGTCAAGGAGACCCCGCGTCGTCCCGGCCGCTTCGACGTCGTCGGCGCCGTCACCGCGACCCTGGGCGCCGTCGCGATCGTCTGGTCGTTCATCGGGACCCCCGAGCACGGATGGCTCTCGGTGCGCACCATCGGCGGGTTCGCCGTCGGCCTGGCCCTGCTCGGGATCCTGGCCCGCACCGAGGCGCGCCACCCGCATCCGCTGATCCAGCCCCACCTGGTCCGCAACCGGCGCCGCGTCGCCGCCCTCGCCTCCATGGCCCTGGTGATCGGCGCTAACCTGTCGATGTTCTTCCTCGTCGTGCAGTACGACGAGCGGGTGCTGGGCTTCGGGCCGTTCCAGACCGGCCTGGCCTTCCTGCCGTTCAGCCTCGGCGTGTTCGGGATGTCGCGGATCACCCCGCGCCTGATCACCTGGCTCGGGCCTCGGCTGATGGTGATGATCGGCTCGGCGGCCCTGGTGGTCGGCTACGTCTGGCTCAGCCAGATCAACGCCACCGACGGCTACTGGGGCTCGGTCTTCGGACCGGTGCTGATCGCGGGCCTGTCGACCGGCTTCATCTTCATGCCGATCACCGCGACGGTGCTGGCCGGCGTCGAGCCCGAGCACGCCGGCTCGGCATCGGGCCTGCTGCAGACCACGCAGCAGCTCGGTGCAGCAGTGGGCGTGGCCGCGATCGTCTCGGTGTACGCCACCGGCGCGGTCCCCGGCCAGTTCGTGCCCGGCGTGCACGCCGCGTTCCTGACCTCGGCCGCGTTCTCCCTCGCCGCTCTCGTGGTCGCGACCGTGGGCCTGCGCACCCGTCGTACGCCGGACCCGGTCGTCGTCGGCCCGGAGCTCGAGCCGGAGCTCGCCGAGGCCGCCTGACGCTCGTACGCCGTAGCGTCATCCGCAGCTCGCCGGAACTACACCCGTGTAGTTCCGGCGAACTGCTGTGGCAGGTGGGACGGAAGTGTTTATGGTGTCCCGTCCCCGTGGCCCCCGGCACCTGCCGGCCCCCCACCACGGGGACGCAGCCACCTCCGGGAGACAGACACGATGCACCTCCGCCCGCTCCTCGGCGCAGCGACACTGGCGCTGGTCGCGGCCCTGACGACGTCGGTCGGCAGCCCCCTCGGTACGACGGCTCCCACTGCCGACTCGGCGGTCTCCAACCCGGTCACCCCCGGCGCGTTCCGTGGCTTCGGCTTCGACCAGTGCCTGGCCCCCACGCAGTCGGCCATGGACACCTGGCTGCGCCAGTCGCCGTACCTCGCCGTCGGCATCTACATCTCCGGCGCCTCCCGCGCGTGCAGGGTGCAGCCCAACCTCACCAAGACCTGGGTCGCCACCCAGCTCGGCGAGGGGTGGAAGCTGCTGGCGATCACCCTCGGACCGCAGGCGCCGTGCAACCCGCGGTTCCCCCGTTACGGCAACGACCCCGTGATCAACAACGACCCCGGGTCCGACGGCCGCTACTCCAAGGCCCGGGCGCAAGGCGTGGCCGAGGCGCAGAAGACGGTCACCGCAGCCCAGGCGCTCGGCCTCGTGGCGGGCAGCACCATGTGGTACGACCTCGAGGGCTTCGACCTCAGCAAGACCCGTTGCCGCGACGCGTCGCTGGCGTTCCTGAGCGCCTGGACCCGCGAGCTGCACACCCTGCACTACGTCTCCGGGGTCTACTCCAGCGCCGGCTCTGGCATCAAGATGCTCGACGACGTCCGGGTCTCCGACCCCACCGCCTACCACCTCCCCGACCAGATCTGGATCGCCCGCTGGGACGGCGTCGCCGACACCAACACCTCCTACATCCGCGCCGACGGGTGGCGCCCGGGTGGCCGGATGAAGCAGTACCTCGGCGGCCACAACGAGTCCTGGGGCGGCGTGACGATCAACGTCGACCGCGACTACCTCGCGCTCGGCACTCCCAAGGCGCCGGCCGAGAGCCACTGCAACGGCGTCGCCGTGGACCTGCCCGACTACCCCCGCACCGCAACGTCGAGCGACCCGGCGCGGATCAAGACCCTCCAGTGCCTGCTGGCCGAGCAGCACGCGTACGCCGGCAAGGTCAGCGGCGTCTGGAACGCAGCGACCACCACCGCGGTGTCCACCTGGCAGCAGAAGCACGCCCTCCCCGTGCGCACGTGGTGGGGGCGGCGCGCGTGGATGACCCTGCTGTCGGCCGGCCCGCAGCCGATCCTCAAGCTCGGCTCGACCGGGCCCTCGGTCCGCGACCTGCAGCGCACCCTGAACGCGGCGACCGCGGGCACCGGCCTGGCGGTCAGCGGGATCTTCGACGGCGCGACCCGCGACGCACTGACGGCCTGGCAGAAGCTGACGGGCCGGACGATGTCCGGCATCGCCAACGGCGGCACCTGGGCCGGCTTCCGCGCCGCTGAGCGGTCTTAGCCGCCGGTCAGGGCAGCGAGGCCGCGGAAGAAGCCGAGCCCGTCCGTGCCGGCGCCGGTCAGGTCCTCGACCGCGTGCTCGGGGTGGGGCATCAGCCCGACCACGTTGCCCGCCTCGTTGGTGATCCCGGCGATGTCGTGCAGCGAGCCGTTGGGGTTGTCGTCGAGGTAGCGGGCCACGACCCGGCCCTCCCCCTCGAGCCGGTCGAGCGTCGGCTCGTCGGCGACGAAGCCGCCCTCGCCGTTCTTCAGGACGATGGTGACCTCGGCGTCGTCGGCGTACGACGAGGTCCAGGGGGTGCGGTTGTTCTCGATGCGCAGGCGCTGGTCACGGCAGACGAACTTCCGGTGGTCGTTGCGGATCAGCGCACCCGGCAGCAGGTGGGACTCGCAGAGGATCTGGAAGCCGTTGCAGATGCCGAGCACCGGCATCCCCCGCCCGGCCCAGACGACGACCTCGGTCATCACCGGCGCGAACCGCGAGATCGCACCACAGCGAAGGTAGTCGCCGTAGGAGAAGCCGCCCGGGAGGACCACCGCGTCGACGCCGTGGAGGTCGGCGTCGGCATGCCAGAGCGCCACCGCCTCGGCCCCGGCCAGCCGGACGGCGCGCGCCGCGTCGCCGTCGTCGAGCGAGCCCGGGAAGGTGACGACGCCGATCCTCACGCCGGGTCCTCGGCGGGCTCGGCGTGTGCGGCGTGCACGGATGCCTCGGTCTCGACCTCGGTCTCGGTCTCGACCTCGGTGGACGCCACCGTCACGGTCACCGTGAAGTCCTCGATCACCGGGTTG
>JAHEXO010000238.1 GCA_023252065.1 Nocardioides sp.
ATGTTCGACACGATCATGACCCTCGGCATGCCGGGTGCCGACCTGTTCAAGCAGGTGCTCACCGGAGCCCCGGCCCCCTCGGACCACAACCTGATCTTCACCGACGTGCGGCTGCCGCATCCCTAGCACCTTGCTCGCAGTCCGGCCCTCTGGTCACGCGCAGGACGGGCCGTTCGCCTCCTGACCGACGACGCCTGCCAGGTCTAGCGTGGACGCCGGAGGCGCGGCACCGAGTGCAGGCTCACGTCCGCTGTGTCGGGTCGGGTTGCCCACCGACGGTCCAGCTGCGACAGAAGGTGCGACGGTGCGTCAGTCGGGTGTGGAGTTCATGGAGTGGGTCACGGCCCGCACTCCTGGTGAGGTCGAGTTCCATCAGGCGGTGGCCGAGGTGGTGTCGTCGGTCTGGCCGGTGCTGGAGCGCCGGACGGCGTACGCCGAGGCCAGGATCTTGGAACGGATGGTCGAGCCCGAGCGAGTGGTCTCGTTCCGGGTGCCGTGGGTCGACGACGCCGGCCGGATCCAGGTCAACCGTGGGTATCGCGTGGAGATGAACAGCGCGATCGGCCCCTACAAGGGCGGCCTGCGGTTCCGGGAGAACGTCGACCTGAGCGTCCTGAAGTTCCTGGCGTTCGAACAGACCCTCAAGAACGCGCTCACCACTCTCCCCCTCGGCGGCGGCAAGGGCGGGTCCGACTTCGACCCCAAGGGACGCAGCGACGGCGAGGTCATGCGGTTCTGCCAGTCGTTCATGAGCGAGCTGTTCCGTCACCTCGGTGACCACACCGACGTCCCGGCCGGCGACATCGGGGTCGGCGCGCGGGAGATCGGCTTCCTGTTCGGGCAGTACAAGCGGCTGGCCAACGAGTTCACCGGGGTCCTCACCGGCAAGGGGAGGGCCTGGGGCGGCAGCCTGATCCGGCCCGAGGCGACCGGCTACGGCCTGGTCTACTTCGCCGACCAGATGCTGAGGACCCGCGAGGAGAGCATCTACCGCAAGGCCTGCCTGGTCTCGGGATCCGGCAACGTCGCGCAGTACGCCGCCGAGAACGTCGTCCGGCTGGGCGGGAAGGTCCTGACCATGTCGGACTCCTCCGGCTTCGTCCACGACCCCGACGGGATCGACGAGGAGAAGCTGGCCTGGATCATCGACCTCAAGGAGGTGCGCCGCGGCCGGATCTCGGAGTACGCCGAGCACTTCGGTTGTGAGTTCCACCCGGGTCAGCGCCCTTGGGACGTCGAGGGTGCGGAGGTCGCGTTGCCGTGCGCGTGCCAGAACGAGCTGTCCGAGAAGGAGGCCAAGACGCTGCTGGCCAACGGCGTGTACGTCGTCGCCGAGGGCGCGAACATGCCTGCGGAGCCCGGCGCCGTACGCCAGTTCGTCGACGCCGGGATCCTCTTCGGGCCGGGCAAGGCTGCCAACGCCGGGGGCGTGGCGGTCAGCGGTCTGGAGATGGTGCAGAACGCGGCGTTCTCGACCTGGAACCGCGACGAGGTCGATGCTCGCCTGCTGAGCATCATCGTCGAGATCCACCAGAGCTGTGTCCAGGCGGCCGAGGAGTACGGCCGGCCCGGCAACTACGTCGTCGGCGCCAACGTCGCCGGCTTCGAGAAGGTCGCCTCGGCCATGCTGGCCCAGGGCGTCGTCTAGCTCAGATAGCCCAGGAGGCTGACATGACCCGCAAGAGGGTCGGTTACTTCGACGGAACCGACTCGAGACTGCTCACCGCCCTTGTCTGCGACGGCTACGACACGATCCCGGTCTCCAACGGTCGTGACAACCACGGCCACCACGTCCGGCTGATCAACGACAAGAACCGGGTCGACCTGCTGATCGGCTACCTGCACAAGATCGTGGCTCCGGCCGGTGAGGCCCGGGAGAAGAGCGACATCACGTTCGGCGACCTGTTCCACATCTGCCGCATCCTGGAGATCCCACTCCTCCTGGAGATCCCCGAGCCGCTGCAGCCCGCAGCCATCGCCCTGCTCGAGAACCCTCCCGACATCGTCCGGCTGGTCGACCCCGCCGACACCCTCGAGGTCGCCCGCATGCTCCTCGCCGATGACTGAGGCCGTCCTCAGGTGACGGTCTGCGCGGTCCCCGGGAGGCTGCGGGCGAACGTGCTGAACTCGTGGGACGTCATGGTCTGGCCGAACTGGTAGCGGAACCGGGCGAGGGCGAACGCGTGGGCGTCCTGGGCCGAGACGCCGTCGAACGACTGGGAGGCACAGGCGTCCTCGAGGATGACGACGTTGATCCCGGCCATGCTGAGGTCGTCGGACGTCGTCCCGACGCAGATCGGAGTGGTCAGGCCACCCATGACCACAGTGTCCCAGCCGTGCTCCTCGAGGAGCACCATCAGGTTTCCGGCCGCGACCGCCGAGAAGCCGGTCTTCCGCATCACCAGGTCGCCGGGCTCGACGAGACCCGGGTGGAACTCCGCGTTGTCGCGGCCGGACATCAGGGGATGGTGGGCGACGACGTCCGCGATCGGCTCGCCGTCGGGCCCGAGGTAGTCCTCGGGGTAGTAGATCTCGCGGCACATGATCACCCGGCCGCCCGCAGCGCGCCAGCACGCCGCGGCCTCACGGAAGCGGTCGACCGCCGAGGTTGCGTCGGGGGTGTGCTCCCAGCCTCCGTCGCTGAACCCGCGCTGGAAGTCGATGCCGAGCAGGACCGTGTGGTCAGGGCTCAGGTCATAGGGCTCTTCGACGCGGGGGTTGCTGCCCATCGTGACTCCTGAGGTCTGCGTGGATGCCGTGCCTGGGGACATCTAACCCGGTCAGGCAGGGGGCTGCTCGCCGACGGCGGCAACCGCCTCGATCTCGACGAGCTGGTCGGGATAGCCCAGGACGCTGACCCCCACGAGCGTGCTCGGCACGTCGTGGTCGCCGAACCGCCCGCTCACCACCTCCCAGACCTCGACCAGCTCGTCGCGTCGAGCGGACGCGACCAGCACCCGCGTGCTCACCACATCGGTGAGCCGGGCATCCGCCTCGGCCAGCGACTGCTCCAGATTGTCCAGACAGGTCCGAGCCTGCTCGACGTGGTCGCCGGGTGCCGTCGTGCTGCCGTCAGCGGCCAACGGGCACGCACCGGCCAGGAAGAGGAGGCGGGTTCCCGGCGGCACCGTGGCCGCATAGGCGTACGGCGCCGGGGCGAGCGTGGTGGAGCGGAGCAGCTGGACCACTGACGTCATGTCCTCAACCGTAGTGTCGCCGCGGATCGTCCCCGCGTTGCGGCTCCGGGACTGCCAGCATGGAAGGCATGAAGCGCTTGGTGGTCTGCTGCGACGGGACGTGGAACAAGCCGGACAACGAAACCATCACGAACGTCGAGAAGATCGCGCACACGGTGCAGAGCGACCCGACGGCCAGCGGCGGTGCCTACCAGCTCGTGTACTACGTCAGCGGCGTCGGCGCCGGAAGCTACGCGGCCGACCGCCTCCTGGGGGGTGCGTTCGGGTTCGGGCTCTTCCACAACGTCATCGCCTGCTACCGGTTCCTCGCGCAGAACTACGCGCCAGGCGACGAGATCTTCATCTTCGGCTTCAGCCGTGGCGCCTACACGGCCCGCTCGGTGGCCGGCATGCTCGCGCGCGTCGGACTGCTCACCAAGGTCTCGCTGGTCGAGGAACGGTTGCCGGCGGCGGTCCACATGTACCAGCGGACGGACCTGCCCGAGGGTGCGTTCGGGGCGAGCGTCGAGGAGTTCAAGCACGACCACTGCCACTCGGCCGAGGTGAGCTTCCTCGGCGTGTTCGACACGGTGGGCGCCCTCGGCGTACCCGGTTTCAGGCGGCGCACGCCGCGGTTCCACGACGTCCAGCTCAGCAGCCACGTGCGGCGTGCCCGGCATGCGCTGGCGATCGATGAGACCCGGCTGAAGTTCGCGCCCACGTTCTGGGAGGCGCCGGCTGACCCTCCCGGCGCCCCTACCGAGGACGAGCGGGTCAAGCAGGTGTGGTTCGAGGGCGCGCACTCCGACGTCGGAGGGGGCTACCGCGAGACCGGGCTGTCGGACACGTAGCTGCTGTGGATGGCACGCGAGGCCCACGACGCCGGCCTCGTCTTCGACGTGCCGCTGCTGACCCACTACGTCGACAGCGGCTCCGACCCGATCCGGCACAACCCGCTCAACGCGATGTACAAGGCGGACAACGTGATGCTGAGCGCCAAGATGAGGCTCGGCAGCAAGAACCCGTCGGCGTTCAGCGATGGGCTGCGCCTCCTCACGAACCCCCGAGCCCTGTCCGTGCGGGTCGCCGGCAGCGCCGTCACCCATTTCCAGGGCGGTGGCTACGAACCGGGCAACCTCGCGGCGTTCGCGGGCTCGACCAACGGGTTCGCGGGGATCGTCGAACCGGTCACCGACCTCCCGGAGAGCGGGGTCGACTTCACGGTCCTCGGCGAGATCACGGCCTGGAGCTGAGGTAGTCGGCCGCGATGCGCCGGACGGCACTGCGGTCGAGGACGTCCCCGTGCCCGGGGAAGGCCCGCGTCAGGGGCACGTCGAGGAGCGACCGCATGGTCGCCCGGTAGGCCGGGATGTCGGACCCCACGCAGGTGTCGATCAGCCCGCCGTCGTAGAGGACGTCTCCGGTGAAGAGGTGGCCGGCTTCGGCGTCGTGGAGGTTGAGGGAGCCCGGCGTGTGGCCGGGTAGGTGCAGCACCCGGAGCTGTCGGTCGCCCAGGTCGACGACGTCGCCGTCGCTCAGCTCGGTCACCGCCGCGACACCCGCCAGGGCGTACGTCGCGGGGTCGTAGCCAGTGGCTGGGACACCGGTGAGCAAGAGCTCGGGCACCTCCGCATCAGGGTCGGCGAGCCCCAGGATCTCCAGCAGCCTGGGGCCGTTCAGGCTCATGG
>JAHEXO010000239.1 GCA_023252065.1 Nocardioides sp.
AGGGCCGAGCCCAGGAAGCCGAGCACACGAGACATGCCTCGATTCAAACACCGTCAGTCGGGCTGACACCATGAACCGTGGCCCGCGCCGTTCCTGACCCCTCGCTCGCACCCCTGCTGCGCGACGCGCTGGCGGCGGCCGACTACAGCTACGAAGCCGTCGAGGCGTTGCTCGGCGCGACCGCCGAACAGGCCCTGCACCGCAACGAGACCACCCCGGCCCTCCGGCGTACGACGGACGGCTCACCCCTCGCGACCCTTGTCCGGCTGTTCCTCCTCCAGGCTCCCGTCCCGCGCGCCGACGCGGAGGGCGCGCTCGCTCCCCGCACCGAGCTGTACGGCACGCTGGTCGCGGCGGGCGCGCTCGTCGGCGGCGGTGGCGAGGTCCGCGCAGGCATCGACGTCCGCCCCTACGCCGACGACGACCACGCGTGGTGGGTCGTCAGCGACCTCACGCCCGGCCTCGACGGCGAGCCCATCCGGGTCGAGCCCGACCACGTCCTGGGTGTCAGCCCCGCCTCGACCTCCCTGGCCCAGCTGACGATCCGCGACCGGGTCGGCAGCGCCCTCGACCTCGGCACCGGCTGTGGCGTCCAGTCGCTGCACCTCGCCGCGCACAGCGATCGCGTCGTCGCTACCGACGTCAACCCGCGGGCCCTGGCGATGGCGCGCTTCAACGCTGCGCTCAACGGCATCGCTCTCGACGTGCGCGACGGCTCGCTCTGGGACCCGGTGTCGGGCGAGCGGTTCGACCTGGTGACCACCAACCCGCCGTTCGTGATCTCCCCGGCCACCGAGCAGCGCCTGGTCTACCGCGACTCCGGGCTGCCCGGTGACCAGGTCGTCGAGGCCGTCGTCCGCGGCGCTCCGCAGCACCTGGCCGACGGCGGCTGGTGCCAGGTCGTGGCCAACTGGGCGATCGTGCGCGACCGCCCCTGGCAGGAGCGGCTCGAGGAGTGGCTCGCCGACGACTGCGACGCGCTCGTGGTCCAGCGCGAGGTCCTCGACCCAGCGTCGTACGTCGAGCTCTGGCTCAAGGACGCCGGGCGCCACGGTGGTGTCGGTTACCTCCAGGCCTACGACGCGTGGCTCGGGTGGTTCGAGGAGCAGCGCATCGAGGGGGTCGGGTTCGGCTGGGTCAACCTGCGCCGTGGAGGCGGCGCCCACGAGCTCCTCGACCACCCGTACGCCGTGGAGCAGCCGGTCGCGTCCGCCGTCGCGGCCTGGGCCCGAGCCAGGGCGACGGAGGTCGGGCGGTCCGCGCGGCTGCGGGCACGGGTCGACGTCGTCCAGGAGACCCACGGCGTACCCGGCGCCGAGGACCCCGAGACGATCGTCCTGCGGCAGCGCCGCGGACTGTGTCGGGCCCGTCAGGCCGACACCGTGGAGGCCGCCCTGGTCGGCGCCAGCGACGGCGAGCTGACCGTCGGCCAGATCCTCGACGCAATGGCGAGCCTGCTCGGACGCGACCCTGACGAGCTGGCGACGGCGTACCTCCCGGCGGTGCGTAGCCTGGTGGACGAGGGGTTCCTCACGTCTGCGTGATCGTCGCCTCCTCACCGGTGCTGCCGACGACCGCCTCCGCCCGGAGGGCCTGGTCGCGTGCCCCGCACGAGACGCCGCTTCACCGTGGAGATGAGCAGGTCGCTGCGACCGACCAGGAGGAGATCGGGCATCGGCGGCGGCCCGGTCGGCCAGGTCGATGACGGTGGCCAGGTGCTCGCGCCGTCCGGGAGCCAGGTCGGGGTCGGGCTCGAAGCCGGCCTCCGCGAGCGCCCCGGAGTGGAGCGTGAGCAGCTCGGAACGCCCTCCGACGGCTGCGTCGAGCCAGTCCAGGACACGCTCGTGCAGAGGTGGCGAGGGCGGCGCCGCCGTCAGCAGTCGTCGTTAGCGGTCGAAGCGCTCGGCGTGGTGCTGCCACCGGCTCCCGCCGACCGGTTCGCTCCGGGCCTCCGCGAGCCGGCCGTCGACCAGGACCAGGTGGATGAGCCGGTCGGAGTCTGCGGACAGGTCGACGCTGGCCCGGGTGGTCTCGAAGACCTCCGGATCGGTCCAGTGGCGTGGAAGTCGCGGGGTGTGGTCGGCGTAGATCTCGTTCCTCCCGAGCAGGTGGGTGGCTCGACGCTGGCACAGATCCGCAGCGAGCTGCAGGCGTTCTCCACAATGCTCGGGGACCGAGCGAGGGAGGCGCCCGCGGACGGCACCCGAGACCGACCCGGGGATGGCTGGGGAACAAGGTGCTGGGCCGGACGCGCTACCGTGAGCGGCCGTGGCCCCCGGGACGACCCCGTGGCGACCACTGACGGAGGTAGGGAGAAGCAGTGGCACACAAGCTGGTGATCGTCGAGTCGCCCGCCAAAGCGCGGACGATCGGTGGCTACCTCGGCAGTGACTACGTGGTCGAGTCGTCCATCGGCCACATCCGCGACCTGCCCAACTCCGCAGCCGACACCCCGGCCTCCATCAAGGACAAGCCGTGGGGCCGGCTCGCCGTCGACGTCGATCACGGCTTCACCCCTTACTACGTCGTGCCGCGCGACAAGAAGAGCCACATCGCCAAGCTCAAGAGCCTCCTCAAGGACGCCGACGAGCTCTACCTCGCCACCGACGAGGACCGCGAGGGTGAGGCCATCGCGTGGCACCTCCTCGACGAGCTGAAGCCGAAGGTCCCGGTGCACCGGATGGTCTTCCACGAGATCACCCGCGGGGCGATCCTCGAGGCGGTCGCCAACCCGCGCCAGATCAACGACGACCTCGTCGAGGCCCAGGAGGCCCGGCGGATCCTCGACCGGCTCTACGGCTACGAGGTCAGCCCGGTCCTCTGGAAGAAGGTCATGTCGGGCCTCTCGGCCGGTCGCGTGCAGTCGGTGGCGACCCGGCTGGTGGTCGACCGCGAGCGCGAGCGGATCGCGTTCCGGGTCGCGTCCTACTGGGACCTCGAGGGCACCTTCGACGCCGGCTCCGGCAAGGAGCCCCGGATGTTCCCGGCGAAGATCTTCTCCGTCGACGAGCTACGGGTGGCCGGCGGATCCGACTTCGGCACCGACGGTGAGCTCAAGGGCAAGCGCGCCGACGACCGCCTCCACCTCGACCGCGACGCGGCCGAGGACCTGGTCACCGCCCTGCACGACACGTCGTACGACGTGCGGTCGGTGGAGTCCAAGCCCTACCGCCGCTCGCCGTACGCGCCGTTCCGCACCACGACGTTGCAGCAGGAGGCGAGCCGCAAGCTCGGCTTCTCCGCGAGCTCCACGATGTCGGTGGCGCAACGGCTCTACGAGAACGGCTTCATCACCTACATGCGGACCGACTCGACGACCCTGTCGAGCGCCGCGGTCGACGCCGCCCGCTCCCAGGTGCGCGAGCTCTACGGGGCGGAGTACCTCCCCGACGCCCCCCGCACCTATGCCTCGAAGGTGAAGAACGCCCAGGAGGCCCACGAGGCGATCCGGCCGTCGGGCGAGCGCTTCCGCACCCCGGCCGAGACCGGGCTCAGCGGCGACCAGTTCCGCCTCTACGAGCTGATCTGGATGCGCACCGTCGCCTCGCAGATGAAGGACGCCGTCGGTCAGTCGGTGACGATCCGGATCGGCGGCGCGACCTCCGACGGGCGCGACGTCGTGTTCACCGCGAGCGGCCGGGTGATCACCTTCCACGGGTTCCTCAAGGCCTACGTCGAGGGCAAGGACAACAACAAGCGCCAGGACGACGCCGAGACTCCGCTGCCCAACCTCGTCGAGGGCGACCCGGTCTCGGCGGCCTCGCTGACTCCGCAGGGGCACGAGACCAAGCCGCCGGCGCGCTACACCGAGGCGACGCTGATCAAGGAGCTCGAGGAGCGCGAGATCGGCCGGCCGTCGACGTACGCCTCGATCATCGGCACCATCCTCAACCGCGGCTACGTCTACAAGAAGGGCACCGCGCTGGTGCCGGCGTGGATCGCGTTCTCGGTCGTAAGGCTGCTGGAGGAGCACTTCCCCCGGCAGATCAGCTACGAGTTCACCGCCGACATGGAGGACGTCCTCGACGAGATCGCCGGCGGCCGCAAGGACCGCGTCACCGAGCTCGGCGAGTTCTACTTCGGCTCCGACCGGGTGGTCGGGCTGCACCAGCTCGTCAACGAGCTCGGCGAGATCGACGCCAAGGAGCTCGCGACGTTCCCCGTCGGCGGCCCCGAGAGCGGGATCGTGCTGCGGGTCGGGCGCTACGGCCCCTACCTCGAGGGTCCCGGCGAGGGTGAGGACGGCGCGGCCGTCCGGGCCAACGTGCCCGACGACCTGCCCCCCGACGAGCTGACGCTGAGCAAGGCCAAGGAGCTCCTCGCCAACCCGGCCGGGGAGGAGAAGCAGCTCGGCGTGCATCCCGAGACGGGGCTTCAGGTCGTGGCGAAGAACGGCCGCTACGGGCCCTACGTCACCGAGGCGCTGCCCGAGGACGCACCCAAGTCGGCGAAGCCGCGCACGGGCTCGCTGTTCGCCTCGATGTCGCTCGACACCGTCTCGCTGGACGACGCGGTCAAGCTGCTGTCGCTCCCGCGGGTCGTCGGCACGGACGCTGACGGGGTCGAGATCACGGCCCAGAACGGCCGCTACGGGCCCTACCTGAAGAAGGGCACCGACTCGCGCTCGCTGACCTCGGAGGACCAGCTGTTCACGGTCACCCTCGACGAGGCGCTGTCGATCTACGCCCAGCCCAAGCAGCGTGGTCGGGCCGCAGCCGCGCCGCCGTTGAAGGAGCTCGGGCCCGACCCGGTCTCGGGCGCGCCGGTCGTGGTGAAGTCGGGTCGGTTCGGTGACTACGTCACCGACGGCGAGTACAACGCCACCCTGCGCAAGGACGACACCGTCGAGGCGATCACCCTG
>JAHEXO010000240.1 GCA_023252065.1 Nocardioides sp.
CTCAACAACCCCTCCGCCTTCGACCCCGCCAACGGCAAGGCGGCGAAGGAGGCGCTGCTGGCGCGCTACCGCTACGTGCTGGCCGGCATGGCCTCGATGGGTAGCATCACCGACGCGCAGGCGGCGGCGGCCGCGAAGCGCTTGCCGGCGTTCCCGCTCTTCAAGCAGTCCCAGGCCTACGGCGGGCAGAAGGGCCACATGCTGGCGCTGGTGCGCCAGGAGCTGCACAAGCTCGGCTTCACCGACGACCAGATCGACGGCGGCGGCCTGCGGGTCACCACCACCTACACGCCGAAGGCGATGGCCGCGGCGAAGGCCGGTGTGCTGGCGGTCCGCCCCAAGATCAGCGACAAGCACCTGCACGTCGCGGTTGCGTCCGTGCAGCCCGGCACCGGTGCGCTGGTCGGCTTCTACGGCGGCCAGAACTACCTGCGCTCCCAGATCAACTGGGCCGAGGCCGGCGGCATGGTGGGCTCGACGTTCAAGCCGGTGTCCCTGGCCGCCGGCATCACCGACGGCTACTCGCTGAAGAGCACCTGGGACGGCAACTCGCCGTACGTGTTCCCGGACGGTCTCCAGGTCCACAACGAGGGCCCGGGTGCAGGCACCTCCTACGGCTCCGCGGTGAGCTCCGTCTACGCGCTCGAGCAGTCGATCAACACCGCGTTCGTCGACATGTCGAACAGCATGAAGCGGGGGCCGGACAAGATCTTGTCGATGGCCAACAAGATGGGGATCCCGCCGGCGAAGGCCGACCCCCACTACCCGGGCATCCCCGACACCACCACCGACCTGCAGGCCGACGCCCTCATCACGCTGGGCAAGTCGCGGGTCAGTGCCATCAACATGGCCAACACCTACGCCACGATCGCCAACGGCGGCCAGCGCGCCGACGTGCACGTGATCAGCAAGGTCACCCTCAGCGACGGCACCGTGAAGTACAAGTACAAGCCGCACACGACCCAGGCGGTCGACGCCGACATCGACCGCGACGTCAGCTACGCCATGCAGCAGGTCGTCCTCCACGGCACGGGCGCCAACGCGCAGGCGCTCGGCCGGCCCGCCGCCGGCAAGACGGGTACGGCGACCAACGACGCCGGCGACGTGTCGTCGTCGTGGTTCGTGGGCTTCACCCCCCAGCTGGCCACGGCGGTGATGTACGTGCGCGGCAACGGCAACGGTGCCCTCGACAACTGGCTCCCGCCGTACAACGGGGCCGCCGGCTACTTCGGTGCGGGCTACCCGACGGCGACGTGGACCGCGGTGATGAAGGCCGACATGCTCGGCGTGCCGGTCGAGCAGTTCCCGCCCGCGGCCAACGTCCCGGCCAAGCAGAAGGACCACGCTCCCGCGCCGCCCCCGCCGCCGCCCACGCACCACACGCAGCGCCCGACGACGTCGGCGCCCACCTCGACGGCCCCGACGACCACGGCGCCGACCACGACCGCGCCGACCACCACGGCGCCGACGACCACCGGGCCGTCGTGCTTCCCACCGGGTCACTGCCACACGTCGAGCCCGAGCCCCACCACGTCGCCCTCTCCGACCACGTCCACGGCTCCGGCCGCTGTCCGCCCGTCGCTCATGGCCAGCCTCGAGCCCGACTGGTGAGCGACCAGCCTCCCGACGACCGGGGCGTCGACGGGGCAGACACCAGCACCGCCGACCGCGAGCCACCGCGGCCGGTGGCGCTGACCGCCGACGACCCCCTCGCGGCGGAGTACAGCCTGGGGGTCGGTGGTCCGATCGGGACGCACGCCGGACGGCACCCGTGGTGGACGCCGCTTCGGGTCGTGCTCGCGCTGACGGCCCTGTGCTGCGCCCTGGGGTTCGTCTCCAAGACGCCCTGCTACCAGACCAGCTGGGGCAGCGACGAGGTGCGCTACTCCGACCTCTGCTACTCCGACCTGCCCTACCTCTACGTCGGCCGCGGGTTCGCCGAGCTCGAGTGGCCCTACTCCGACGCGATCGGGGTCCGCGACCGCTACCCGGTCATGGAGTACCCCGTCGGGATCGCCTACTACGCCTGGGCCACGTCGTACGTGACCCACTGGCTGTCCGGCTCACCCGACCTGGCCTCGCGCGGGGCGCTCAACCAGGACCAGCTCTACCAGCTCGACCAGGTGCGGCACGAGGAGCTCCTGTTCACCGCCGTCAACGCCATCGGGTTCGCGGTGTGCGCACTGATCGCGGCCTGGTGCCTCAGCGGCGTCAACCGGCGACGACCGTGGGACGCCGTCCTCTTCGCGGCGTCACCGGTGCTGCTGTTCGAGGGGATGATCAACTGGGACCTGCTCGCGGTGGTGTGCGTGGCCGGCGCCCTGTGGGCCCACGCCCGGGGGAGACCGCTGCTCACCGGCGTCCTGATCGGGCTCGGGACGGCGATGAAGCTCTACCCCCTCTTCCTCCTCGGCGCGCTCGCCGTGATCTGGGGCCGCGACCGGCGCTGGCGTGACCTGATCGAGGCTACGCTCGCGACGGCCGGCTCGTGGGCGCTGGTCAACGCCCCGGCCTACCTCAGTGGTCCGCACGAGTGGAAGGTCTTCTGGAGCTTCAACGCCGACCGCGGTGCCGACCTCGGCTCGGTCTGGCTGCTGCTGGGCCAGATGACCAGCCACACCGCGAGCGTGCACACCATCAACGTGGTCTCCTGGGCGTTCTTCCTGGTCTGGTGTGCCGCTGTCGCGGTGCTCGGCACGCTCGCCCCCGAGCAGCCGCGCCTGGCCCAGCTCGGCTTCCTGCTCGTGGTCGGCTTCCTGCTGGTCAACAAGGTCTACTCCCCGCAGTACAGCCTGTGGCTGCTGCCGCTCGCGGTGATGGCCCGGCCGCGGTGGCGCGACCAGCTGATCTGGCAGGGGGCCGAGCTCTTCTACTTCGTCTCGGTGTGGTGGTACCTCGGGGAGTACCTCAACCCCGGTGGCGGCGGCGATCCCGGCTTCTACTGGGTCGCGATGATCGTGCGGATCGCCGGGCAGCTCTACCTGACCACGATCGTGGTCCGCGACATCCTCCGGCCCGAGCATGACGTCGTGCGCATGCGGGAGTGGCGGCCACGACGGACGCGGTCGCGGCCGGATCTGTCACTCTCGAGACGCGACGTGATGTCCGCCCGTTGAGCCGGACGGAGGGAGGTGCGCGGTGTTCCACGCGTACTCGCCCTCGCACCTGGTCGTCCTGGCCGTCTTCGGAGCCGGCACGGTGGTGCTGCTGACGTGGGGCCGACGCCTGCGAGGGACCCGGTGGGAACACCCCGTCGCTGTGGCCTTCGCCGTCGCCAACCTGGTGTTCGGGGTGGTCTCGATGGTGCTGGGGATGGTGCCGTTCCACGTCGAGAGCTCGC
This sequence comes from Nocardioides sp., assembly GCA_023252065.1. The sequence goes on from JAHEXO010000240.1 coordinate 3,341, forward strand.
TTCCCCTTCAGATCTGTGGCTTCGTGTGGATCGTCGTGGCGTGGGCTCTCATCTCGCGGCGGCCGACGCCGACAGCCCTGACCTACTACTGGGGCCTGACCCTGACTCTCCAGGCGATCCTGCAGCCCACGCTGGAGCAGCCGTTCCCCGAGCCGAGGTTCTTCGTCTTCTGGCTCAAACACCTCGCCATCTTCTGGGGCGCGGTCTACCTGACCTTGACCCTGCGCAACGGGCCCGACTGGCGGGGCTACCGCCGTACCGTCGGGTGGACGTTCGTCTGGCTCTTCGCCGTGCTCGGTCTCAACGTCGTCCTGGGGTCCAACTACGGATACGTCAACCGCAAGCCGAGCAGTGGCACCGTGCTCGACGTCCTGGGACCGTGGCCGGGCTATCTGGCGGCGGAGGTCGCGATCGTCCTGGTCGGCTGGGCGCTGATCACCCTGCCGTGGACGGGTCTGCCCGGACGCCGCCGGGCACCTGGCTGAGCCCTCCCGGGGCTCATGTCAGCCCGCGCTGACCGGAGATCCGCCACAGCGACCACCCGGCCAGCGCCGCCGACGCCAGCAGGAGAAGCCCCGTCTCCACCAGCTGGAACGGCCAGTACCTGCTGGCCGGCTGGTAGCGCACCAGGAAGTGGAGGTCCATCGCCGACAGGCACCGGCTGGTGCCGGCGCCGTCGCCGCACCGGGCCATCTCGGCGTTGGTGAGCGCTCGACCGTCCGCGTGGAGCAGCACGCTCTCGGAGGTGAGCATCAACGCACCCGGCACGCGGTAACCACCGATCCCCGCCGGCGCGGCGTCGGAGAAGTCATGGGTCGCCGGACCGATGAAGTCGGCATGGGCGAGCCAGTCGGGGCTGAACCGGACGCTGGTGGTCGTGGCCGGGAGCAGGTGGGGGCGCACGACCAGAGGCATCGCGACCTGGAGCGTCGCCATCACTGCGACGGTGACGGCCATCGCGGGGAGGGTACGACGGAGCAGCAGGCCGGCCGTCACCCCGGCCACGCAGGCGAACGTCGCGTAGGCCCAGGGCACGAGGTTGCGGCTGCCGAACTCCAGGGCCGCGAACCGATCGCCCAGGACCCGGTCGTAGGGCGAGGTCGCCCACGTGGTGAGGGCGGTCGCCGCGCCGGTGACGAGGACCGCTGCCCCGGTCACGACGACGAGCTTCACCCCGAGCCAGCGCGCGCGGGTGACGCTCTGGCTCCAGACCAGGCGGTGGGTGCCGTGCTCGAGCTCACGGGCCACCAGCGGTGCTCCCCAGAAGGCCCCGAGCAGGGCCGGCAGGGCCAGCACCACCACCGCGAGCAGGACGACCTGGGCACCGAAGGAGTCGTGGAGCTGGGTCTGCGCCGTCAGGCAGGCGTCGGTCGTCGAGCACGTGAGCAGGCGGTCGACCGCGGCACCCCGCAGCCGCTCGCCGAGGACGACCAGGTCGGCGGCCAGCTCGGCGAGGCCGACGGCGGTCCCGACCAGCTGCGGCCGCAGCTGCCGGAACGCCAGCCA
>JAHEXO010000241.1:0-636 GCA_023252065.1 Nocardioides sp.
TCGAGGTGGGAGCCGTCGAGGTCGGGGCAGTCGTGGTCGGGGCAGTCGTGGTCGGGGCAGTCGAGGTCGGGGCAGTCGAGGTCGGAGCGGTCGTCGTCGGTGAGCCGGACGGCGCAGCGTTCGGGTCCACGACGAACGACCAGGCGATGTCGGCCTGCTTCGACTGGCTGATCCGCACCGCGTAGCTGCCAGTGACCAGTCGGGTGCGCGGGACGATCAGCACGGCGTGGTCGCTGGTGAGGATCTGCTTGCCGGTCGGTCCGTAGACCTGATCGCTGCTGACGTAGGTGACCTCGTCCACGACGCACACGTCGGCGCCCGTGCTCGAGAGCACGGTGCCGCTCGGTGTGGTGAGGGTGGCGGACAGGTTGTTGGTCGGGGCAGCGGGCAGCATGGCGATGATCGGCAGGCCGGGGGCGCTGTAGTCGGCGCCCGACTTCGTGCTCCGGCAGGTCTCGATCGGGTCGGGGCTCTCGTTGCCGGCGTACCTGGTGAGATAGCTCGTCGAGCCGGGGCCCGGGAAGAGGATCGGCGACGAGTGGCTGGTCGAGCCGAGGCCGGAGATGACGTCCATGCCGGCATAGGTGGAGTCCTGGGCGAACGCCGGCTGCGAGAGGCCGGAGCGCAGCATCCCGA
>JAHEXO010000241.1:646-4838 GCA_023252065.1 Nocardioides sp.
GTCGCGGTCTGCGACGCGTGCCGGACCAGGTTGCTGCGGGAGCCCTCGAGGGCGCCGTCGGCGGTGTAGTAGGGGCTGGCCGGGTTCTCGGTGTGGTCACTGGCGTACTGACCTGTGCGCAGGCTCGGGTCGGTCAGCTCAAGGTAGGTCAGGTGGTGCTGGATGCCGAGCGTCCAGGCGGTGTTCTCGGTCGCCGCGGCGACGCCGGCCGCCACCCGCACGTCGTTCACGCGCTGCAGCCAGGGCGGGACCGAGGATGCGGCCTGGGTGGTGCCGGCGAGGGCCGGGAGGGCGGCACACACGGACGCGCAGAGGGCGACGACGGCCGCGACGGCGATCGCGGCGACGTGTGCGGGCCGGCTCCGCATGGCGGTCCCTTCTGACGTGTGTCCCTGCCCCCGGACCCATCGTCACGGGTGGTGGGGTCGCTGTCAGAAGATCCGCAGAAGTGCTCCGACCCTCAGAACGTGTGCTCGGGGCCGGGGAAGGTGCCGGCCTTGACCTCGGCGTCGTAGGCCTGGGCCGCACGGAGCAGCTCGCCGTGCAGGTCGGTGTACTGCTTGACGAAGCTGGCCATCCGGCCGGTCCGCATCCCGAAGGCGTCCTGCCAGACCAGGACCTGGCCGTCGCACTCGACGCCGGCGCCGATGCCGATGGTCGGAATCGCGAGCTCCTTGGTCACCTGTGCAGCGACGTCGCCTGGCACCATCTCCAGGACCACGGCGAAGGCGCCTGCGTCCTCGACGGCATGGGCGTCGGCGAGGACCCGCTCGGCCGCGTCGCCGCGGCCCTGCACGCGGTAGCCGCCGAGGGCGTGCTCGCTCTGCGGTGTGAAGCCGATGTGGGCCATCACCGGGATGCCGCCCTGCGACAGCTTGCTGATCTGGGGCGCCATCTCGACGCCGCCCTCGAGCTTCACGCAGTGGGCGAGGCCCTCCTTCATGAAGCGGACGGCGGTCGCATAGGCCTGCTCGGGCGAGCCCTGGTAGCTGCCGAACGGCAGGTCGCCGACCACCAGCGCACGCTGCACGGAGCGGGCGACGGCGCGGGTGAGGGGGAGCAGCTCGTCGACGGTGACCGGGACCGTCGTGTCGTTGCCGTAGACGTTGTTGGAGGCGGAGTCGCCGACGAGGAGGACGTCGATGCCTGCCTCGTCGAAGGTCGCGGCTGCGTACATGTCGTAGGCGGTGAGCATCGAGAACCGTTCGCCCTGCTCCTTGAGCTGACGCAGGTGGTGGGTGCGGATGCGCTGGCTCATGGTCCGAGCTCCTCCGATGTCATCGCAGCTCCCTGGTGGAGTCCACGTAACCTGTCCAGGCTAGTGAGTCCACGGCCGGCCGCCACCTGTGGCGCTCGTCACCTTCACCCGGGGCGGCCGAGCTCCTCGAGGAGACCGTCGAACGCGATCCGGTCGTCCTCGGTGCCCGTGTGCGGGGCGGCGAACCACTCGGCGTACTGGCTGACCTCGTCGAGCCGCCACTCCACGTCGAACAGCTCGAGCATGGCCGGGTCGGCGCCGAGGTCGACGGGATCGGCGCTGGCGTCGACGAGGGTGCGCAGGTCGAGCTCGGCGGGGGCGAGCTTCGTCGACTCCCAGTCGACGAGCACCCGGCCGTGGGGGGTGAGCAGCTGGTTGTCCGCGTGGGGCTCACCGTGGGTCGCGACCCACGGCCGGCCACGTGCGACATCGGCCAGGGCGTGGTAGCGCGACGTCCATCGGGCCAGGTCTGCGAGGTGCTCCCGTACGGCGTCGCGCGCGGCCTCGGCGTAGGGACCCGGCCCCCATGCCTTCTGCGTCAGGAGGGCCGTCGTGTCGGCGAGGTCGGGTCCGACGAGGGGCTGCCAGGGCGGCAGGTCGGGCGGCGGAGGTGTGGTGTGGAGGCGATGCAGGGCGTTAGTCGTCCACGCGAGGTCGAGGTCGCCGCCTGCTGCCCCGTTGAGCCACGGCGTACAGCTCAGGGCGCCGTCGGAGAAGGGCAGCGTGTAGGAGCCGAGGCCGTTGCGCACCGGCGCGACCACGAACTCCAGGCCCTGGCCCCGCATGGCGGCCGCTCCGGCGTAGGCCGCCTCGAGGCGAGCGGCCGGCCGCTTGGGCTCGAGCCGGTCGAGGGTGACGAAGAGGCGAGGCGCCCCGGTGTCGTCGTAGGCCGCCCAGTGGTGCGCGCCGAAGCCGACCGGTAGGTGTCCGACGCGCGTGACGGCGGGGTCCCAGTGCTCGGCCAGTGCGTGCGTCAGCCGCTGGTCGTCGACCCGAGGCGGTGGCTCACGCACGGCGCCGCCGCTGCCGGAGGCGGTCGAAGGCGCGGTCGCGGGGCGGCTTGCGGATCAGCTCGAGGAGAGCGGCCGTCGGCTCGTCGGGGCCGTAGGTGGTGTCGACGGTGAGGTCGCAGTCGCCGTGCTGGAACACCTGTCTTTGCTGGGTGAGCGCCGTACCGGGGTCGCGATCACCCCGTGCCTTCTCGCGGCGGCGGAGCTCGGTGGGGGAGCAGGTGACGTGGACGAGCAGCACGTCGAGACCCTCGGTGAGCCGGAGCAGGTCGTCGAGGCGCCAGGGCTCGCTCAGCACGTGGTCGCCGAGCACGTCGCAGCCGGAGGTGACCGCACCCGTGAGCGCACGGTGGTAGGCCGCTCGGGTGCGTCGGTAGACGTCGTTCCACTGTCGCGGCGTGAGGTCGGCGTCGGGCCGGGTGCGGATCTCGTGGAACAGGTCGACCGGCAGCAACAGCCAGGGCGTCGGGAGCCGGTTGGCCACCGCCTGCGCCACCGTCGTCTTGCCCGCGCCGGACGGCCCGTTGAGCAGGACGAGGCGACCAGCGGGGGGCATGCCCCGACGCTACCGAGCGCGCACCCCGCCGTGGGCAGCGGTGACCTTGGTTTCGAGACGGCCGCAGAGCGGCCTCCTCAACCAGCGGCCACGGCCGCGCAGCGGCCTCCCCGACCAGGTCAGATGTCGGTGAGGCGGGGGACTACTTGCTCGGACATCTGCTCGGTCCAGCCGACCGGGTCGGTGGCGTCGGGGCCGACCCAGACCTGGCTGATGCCGAGGGCGGCGTACTGCTCCATCGACGCCAGCCAGCCGTCGAGGTCGTCGAGCGGGCGGTTGAGGGTGCCGACCATCGTCTTGGCGATCTCGTCGTAGTCGCGGCCGACGTCGTCGCAGTGCAGGCGGAGCACGTCGAGCTTGTGGGCGATCTCCTCCGGCGGAGCCATGAAGAAGTTGCACGCGTCGGCGTACTGCGCGACGAGGCGGAGCGTCTTGCGCTCGCCCATGCCGCCGACCATGATCCGGGGGCCGCCCGGCTGGAGCGGCTGCGGTACGACGGTCAGGTCCTGGAGCGTGTAGTGCCGGCCGTCGTAGCGACCGCCGTCGCCCCATGCCTGCCGGACGATCTGCAGCGTCTCCTCGAGCCGCTCGAAGCGCTCCCTGGTCGACGGGTAGGGCACGCCGAAGGCGCGGTGCTCCCGCTCGTACCACGCGGCGCCGAGACCCAGCATCGCGCGACCGCCGGAGAGCACGTCGAGGGTGGTGACCACCTTGGCGAGCAGGCCGGGATGGCGGTAGGTCACGCCCGTGACGAGCAGGCCGAGCTCGATCCGGCTGGTCTGGCCGGCCAGGAAGCCGAGGCTGGTGTAGCCCTCCAGCATCGGCTCGGGCGGCCCACCGAGGTGCTCCATCTGGAAGTAGTGGTCCATCAGGGTCAGCGTCGCGAACCCACCTTCGTCAGCGGCCCGCGCGACGCCGGCGAGCGTCGTACCGAGGGCTTCGGCCCCACCGGGCCAGGTGAGGTTGGCGCAGTGCACTCCGAGCAACATGGCTCCAACGTACGGCGGGTCACCACGCGCCGGCGTCGCTCCCTAGACTGGCGGGGTGGAGTTCTCCTCGGCGTATGCGCAGGGCTTCGCGCGCGTCGCCGCGTGCACGATGCCGGTCGTCCTGGCCGACCCGGCGGCCAACGCGCAGACGGTGGTGGCCCTGGCGCGCGAGTGCCACGACGAAGGCGTCGCCGTCGCGGTCTTCCCCGAGCTGTGCCTGAGCGGCTACTCCGTCGACGACCTCATGCTCCAGGACACCCTGCTCCGTGCCGTCCACGACGCCGTCGCCACGATCGTCGAGGCCTCGGCCGGCCTGCTGCCGGTCATCGTCGTCGGAGCCCCGTTGGAGCACGACACCCGGCTGCTGAACTGCGCGGTC
>JAHEXO010000242.1 GCA_023252065.1 Nocardioides sp.
TCCTCGAGACTGCGCGAGTGGGGGAAGACGCCGTCCTCGAGCCCGGTCAGGAAGACGGTCGGGAACTCCAGTCCCTTGGCGGTGTGGAGGGTCATCAGGGTGACCATGCCGCCGTCGTCGTCGTGGGGCGCGGCGGGGATCTGGTCGGTGTCGGCGACCAGGGCCACCCGCTCGAGGAAGTCGGAGAGGCCCGGGGTCACGGTGCCGGCGTCGACGTCGGTCGGGTCGGCGGACGGGCCGGCGACGGGGTCGTCGGCGAACTCGCGGGCCACGGCGACCAGCTCGGCGAGGTTCTCCAGCCGGGTGCCGTCCTGCGGGTCGTCGGAGGCCTCGAGCTCGTCGAGGTAGCTCGAGCGGGCGAGCACCGACTCGAGGACGACGTCGGCGCGCTCGCCGGCGTCGACCATCGACTGGAGCTCCTCGACCAGGGCCACGAACCCCTGGATCGCCACCAGCGACCGGGTCACCAGCCCCGGCGCCTCGTCCGCCCGGCGCAGGCCCTCCCAGAACGGCACCCGCTCGCGCTGGGCGAACGACGTCACGCACTCGACCGCGCGGTCGCCGATGCCGCGCTTGGGGACGTTGAGGATGCGGCGCAGGGACACCTCGTCGTCGGGGTTGACCAGCATCCGTAGGTAGGCCAGGGCGTCGCGGACCTCGCGCCGCTCGTAGAACCGCACGCCGCCGACGACGCGGTAGGGCATGCCGAGGCGGATGAAGACCTCCTCGAAGACCCGCGACTGGGCGTTGGTGCGGTAGAAGACGGCCACGTCGCCGGGCCGGGAGCCGGCGTCGGTGAGGGTGTCGATCTCTCCGGAGACGAAGCGGGCCTCGTCGCGCTCGTCGTCGGCGACGTAGCCGACGATCTGGGCGCCTGCCCCGGCGTCGGACCAGAGGTTCTTCGGCTTGCGGCCCTGGTTGCGGGAGATGACCGCGTTGGCGGCGTTGAGGATGGTCTGGGTGGAGCGGTAGTTCTGCTCGAGCAGGATCGACGTCGCGTTGGGGAAGTCCTGCTCGAAGTCGAGGATGTTGCGGATGTTGGCGCCGCGGAAGGCGTAGATCGACTGGTCGGCGTCGCCGACCACCATCAGCTCGGCGGGCGGGACCCGCTCGGCGGCGGTGCCGTCGTAGGCCACGTCCTCGAGGGTCTCCTCGAGCGAGTCGGCACAGAGCTGGTGGATCAGGGCGTACTGCGCGTGGTTGGTGTCCTGGTACTCGTCGACGAGCACGTGCCGGAAGCGGCGGCGGTAGGTCTCGCGGACCTCGGGGAACGTGGCGAACAGGTCGACGGTCAGGGTCAGGATGTCGTCGAAGTCGAGGGCGTTGGCCTCGCGGAGGCGGCGTTGGTAGTGGGTGTACGCCGCGGCGTAGGCCTCCTCGAACTTGTTGTGGGTGTCGGCGGCGACCTCCTCGGGGCCGCGCAGCTCGTTCTTGTGGGTGGAGACCCAGTGGAGGACCGGACCGGGCTGGTAGCGACGGGGGTCGAGGTCGAGGTCCTTGATCACCATGGTCATCAGCCGCTTGGAGTCGGCGGCGTCGTAGATGGTGAAGCTGGACCGGAACCCGAGCTTGTCGATCTCCTTGCGCAGGATCCGCACGCAGGCGGAGTGGAAGGTCGAGACCCACATCAGGCGCGCCCGCGGGCCGACCAGCGCCTCGACCCGCTCCTTCATCTCCGCTGCGGCTTTGTTGGTGAACGTGATCGCCAGGATCGAGCCGGGGTGTGCGCTCCGCTCGGAGACCAGCCACGCGATCCGGCGGGTCAGCACCCGGGTCTTGCCCGAGCCGGCGCCGGCGACGACGAGCAGCGGTGAGCCCTCGTGGACCACCGCCGCACGCTGGGGCTCGTTGAGCCCGCGGAGGAGGTCGTCGCGCGACGGCTTCCGCGGACGCTCGGGCTCGGACTCGTCGCTGCGGCCCAGGGACTGGCCGATGACAGGGAGGGTGTCGCTCATCTCCCGGCAAGCCTACGGGTCGCCACCCCCCGCGGGGACGGCGTCCCGGGGTCAGCTGAAGGCCACCCCGATGTCGGCGATGGTCAGCCCCAGGATCAGCCACCAGAGCCAGGTGGGGATCGACGGCTTGCGCACGTTGGCCATCACCAGCACCAGGATCACCAGCCCGATCGCGAACATGGTCGCGACCACGGCGTGGTTGAAGGACTCGTCGCGGATCTCGAGCACGCCCACGAGCAGGAGCCCGGCCAGGAACGTCGTCCCGATGCCGTCGCGCATCGGGCCGGTCACGCGCTTCTCGGGGTTGCGCACCTGCACGAGCAGGCCGACCAGGAGCGCCAGCACGCCCAGCATGTGCAGCACGACCAGGACCACCTGCACGACCTTCATGGGCGGCAGCCTAGAGGTTCGACCCCGGTGTCAACCGCGGGCGGGTCCTCGAGCGATCACGAGGCAGGACCACTCACGCCAGGAGGAAGAATGAGCCGCACACACACCTCGCACAGCTTCACGGCACTGTCCCTCGCACTCGTGACCGGGGCGCTCGCCACGTTCAGCCTGGTGGGGGTGGCGCCGGCGCACGCGATCGACCCTCAGGTCGTCAGCCTGGGCCAGTGCGCGGTCGACGGAGGTGCCACGACCGTCGAGGCCGGGGTCCCGGTCAGCCTGCGCCTCCTCGCGTTCGCGCAGGGGACCCACGGTCTGATGGTCGACTTCCTGCACAAGGAACGCACCGTCCTCACGGTGTCTGACGCGGGAGGCACGACCCAGCGCGACCTGACGGGCACCTGGGCGGCGCCCCAGCAACTCGATGCCCACTTCTGGCTCACCCGGCCCGCGAACGTCGATCTCGGCACACTCGCCGCCGGCGCGAGCGTGCTCGTGACCGAGCAGGTCACGTTCGACAGGCCGCTGCTCGTGGCCTACCCACCGGTCGGACCCAGTGGCGACAACGGGCCTTACCTGACCCACGCCGAGGACCCGTTCTCGTGCCTGATCACCGCTGAGTGACGCGGGTCTTCGCCGCAGCTCAGGCAGGGTCGTCGTCGAACCGCAGCTGGCTCGGCTGGAGGGCCTGTCCGTCGAAGGTGGAGTGGGCCGCGTGGGCGATGATGTCGCGCACCATCTCCCGGTCGCCCGGCTCGCACTCGACGACCAGGCGCTGGTCACCGCTCCGGTCGAGCACCGAGGTGAACCCGGCGTGCGAGAGGTGGGTCCGCACCGTCGCGGGATCCTCACCCTCCGGCACGACCCAGGCCACGGTGTGGGCGTCCGGCGCGAGCAGCGCCTGCTCGGTCTCGGCCTCCTCCATGCCGAACCGGCGCATCATGCCGAGCACGAGGAGGGGAATGACCATCACGGACAGGACGAGCAACGTGACTGCGAGCACCATGGCGACCTCCTGGGGGCTGCGTGTCCTGGCTCCACCGTCCCGCCGCGTGGCCGCGAGCGGGCAGGGCCGTGCGTCGTACGCCGCCAGGGGCGTAGGTCCCTGGTCTCACTCACCCCTGCTACTGCTGGGTCATGCGGAGAGCAGGCGGCGAGGAGTAGACCTGGACCTCCAAGGCGCGTTCCCGGGGGTACCACCTCGGCTCGGCGAGGTACTGCTGTGCCGTCGACCCCCGACGTCAGGAGAACGCTGATGCGCAAGAGAACGCTGTCGCCCAAGGGCGGGGTCCTGATCGGGATCCTGGCCCTCCTCACTCCGCTGGCGCTGAGCGCTGCCGCCGGCTCGGCCCACGCGGTGCCGGCGGGCGAGAACTGGACGGTCCTGGTCGGCTCCCAGACCGCCGACATGGCCGTCCAGGGCCAGCGGTTCCTGCCCGGTGACATCACCATCGACGCCGGTGACTCCGTCACCTGGAAGGCGAACAGCGCCGAGATCCACACGGTGAGCTTCATCGCCGGCGGGGCCGCGCAGGCGACGCTGCCCGCGCTCGACCCGACGGACCCGGCCCAGATCACCCCGCAGGGCCCCTCCACGATGGACGGCACGTCCTACTTCAACTCAGGGCTGCTGACGACGCTGTCGGCCTTCACCCCGCTCCCCGTGCCGGTCTTCAAGTCCTACTCCCTGACCTTCCCGGACGCAGGGACCTTCTACTACTACTGCCTGGTCCACGGCGTCATGATGCGTGGGGCCGTGCACGTGCAGACCGCCGGCGCCACGTACCCGGCCACCCAGGCCGACATCGACGCGGACGCCGCCTGGCTGGCCGGCGCCATCAACGCCGACGGGCGAGCCCTCCAGGCGAGCACGCTCGCCGCGAGCACCAACCACAAGGTGTTCACCGGAGCGGACAACGGCGGTTCGATGGTGATGCGGTTCCTGCGGCACAAGGCCGTGATCCACAAGGGCGAGAAGGTCCGCTTCGTCAACAACATGTCGATGGGCGCTCCGCACACCGTGACCTTCGGCGCCGTACCGGTCGGGCTCGCGCTGTTCGCCCCGTCGGGTCATCCCACCAACTACCGGGGCGGGAACCTGAACTCGGGGATCATCCCGCCGCACGCGACGTTCGTGGTCACCTTCAACAAGGTGGGCAGGTTCCACTACCTGTGCGGTCTCCACCGCGACATGAACATGAAGGGCCTGGTGGTGGTCAAGCCGTAGCCCGCTAGAGGAGTCGGCGGTCGGAGGCCCACTTGGTCAGCTCATGGCGCGAGGACAGCTGGAGCTTGCGCAGCACGCTGGACATGTGGGTCTCCACCGTCTTGATCGAGATGAACAGCTCCTTGGCGACCTCCTTGTAGGAGTAGCCCCGGGCGATCAGCCGCATCACCTCGCGCTCGCGCTCGGTGAGACGGTCGAGGTCCTCGTCGACGGCGGAGATCTCGATCGTGCCGGCGAAGGCGTCGAGCACGAACCC
>JAHEXO010000243.1 GCA_023252065.1 Nocardioides sp.
ATGTCGCCTTCCCCAGGAACCCCTGGATCTCCGCACCCTGGGGGTCCAGGCCGGGCGGATCGCCGACGGTGGCGACGCGGCGGAAGGTGGTGCCGTCGCGGTGCCACAGCGACGCGGAGACGAAGGCGCTCTGTGGTCCCACGTCTCGAGCGATGACCCGGGTGAAGGCCCTGGCGTCGTCCGTGGGGCCGACGACGCTCTCTGCGCTCAGGGCGGCTGCCATGGGCTGCTGGACGGTCATGATCGCCGTCGACAGCACGGCAGCCGCCTGACGGGTCTGGGTCTGCAACAGGCGCTGCTCGGTGTTCTTGTCCGCCCGCGCGACGGCCCAGGTGGCCAGCGCGGTCAGGACCAGACCGAGGATGCAGATGCCGGCCACCAGATGAGCCGGCTGCAGCGATCCCGGCGGATGCGCCAGAGCTGCGGCCTCGCCCCGGCTCTCGGAGCTCGAGAAGCCTGGATCGGGTGGTGGTGAGCCGTTCACCGGTGGCGACGTGGTCGACCGGTCGTCTGCCATCGGGCCGGCCTCAGGCGTGTTCGGGTCTGATGTCGAAGGCCTCGTGCAACCCGGTGATCTGCAGCAACCGGTGCGTCGCCGAGCTCACGTTGACCAGCGACAGCGTCTTGCCCCGGATCGCCGCCTCCTGGCGCACGCGGACCAGGGCCCCCAGACCGCTGGAGTCGATGAAGGAGACCCCCTGGAGGTCGAGCTCGAGCGCCGTGGCGCGGTCGAGGCAGGCGAGGGCGCGTTCGAGGAACTCGTCGACCACGGCGAGGTCGAACTCGCCTTCCACCCACATGACGCAACCGCCGTCGCTGCGGTCGCTCTCACGGAACTCAACCACTGCTGCTCCTGACGTGCATCGGCTCTCAGGTGAACCTAGCGGAAGAACCCTGCCAGGTCCCTGGAGGCGGGACACTCGCGCCGCCGCGCGCCCTTTGTAGGGTTGCCGGGGTGAGCATCCCGGCAGGCGGACGTGGAGTCACGCGTGGAGTCACAGGGAGCGTGGTCATGTCGCGGCGCGACCTCGACTTCCTGCTGTTCGAGTGGCTCGACACCGAGTCGCTGCTGGCACGCAAGCGGTTCGCCGAGCACTCCAGGGACACCGTCGAGGCGGTGCTCGACCTGGCCGAGACCGTGGCGACCGAGCAGTTCGCCCCCCACAACCGCACGTCGGACCTCTCCGAGCCGACCTTCGACGGCACCACCGTCCACCTCGTCCCCGAGGTCGAGACGGCTCTGAGGGCCTACGCCGAGGCCGGGTTCCTGTCGGCCCGGATGGACGAGTCGGTCGGCGGGCTCGGGCTGCCGCTGTCGGTCTACAGCGCGTGCTCGTCGTGGTTCTACGCCGCCAACACCGCGACCACGGGGTACGCCCTGCTGACGGTCGGGGCGGCCAACCTGATCGCGGCGCACGGCACGCCCGACCAGGTCGAGCGGTACGTCGTGCCGATGGCCGAGGGCAGGTTCTTCGGCACGATGGCCCTGTCCGAGCCCCATGCAGGCTCGAACCTCGCCGACCTCACGACCCGCGCCGAGCCGCAGCCCGACGGCACCTACCGGGTCTTCGGCCGCAAGATGTGGATCTCGGGCGGCGACCACGAGATGGGGGACAACATCGTCCACCTGGTCCTCGCCCGCACACCCGATGCCCCGCCGGGGACCCGCGGCATCTCCCTGTTCATCGTGCCGAAGTGGCTCGTCGGCGCCGACGGCTCGCTCGGAGAGCGCAACGACGTCGCGCTGGTGGGGCTCAACCACAAGATGGGCTTCCGGGGCACGGTCAACACCGCCCCTGCGTTCGGCGACGGCGCGTTCACCCCGGGTGGCCGGCCCGGCGCCGTGGCCCGCCTGGTCGGGCAGGAGCACCAGGGCATGCAGCTGATGTTCTCGATGATGAACGAGGCCCGCATCGGCGTCGGCCTGTGCGCCACCGCCCTCGGCTACACGGCGTACCTGAAGTCGCTGGCCTACGCCCGTGAGCGGTTGCAGGGCCGTCCGGTCGGGGTGCCGCCCACCGAGCCGCAGGTCGCGCTCGTCGAGCACCCGGACGTGCGGCGGATGCTGCTGGCCCAGAAGTCCTACGTCGAGGGCGCTCTGGCGCTCGAGCTGTTCGCCTCACGCCTCGTCGACGACGCAGCGTCCCTGGACGACCCGGCCGCCCGCGCCGAGGCCGACCAGCTGCTCGGACTGCTCACGCCGGTGGTCAAGAGCTGGCCGTCGCAGTGGTGCCTGGTCGCCAACGACCTGGCCATCCAGGTGCTCGGTGGGGCCGGCTACACCCGCGACCACGACGTGGAGCAGCACTACCGCGACAACCGGCTCAACCCCATCCACGAGGGCACCCACGGCATCCAGGCCCTGGACCTCCTCGGCCGCAAGGTGCTGCTCGACGGCGGAGCGGCGCTCGGCCTGCTCCGCTCGCGCATCCGGGCGACCGCGGCCCGGGCGTCCGAGTCCGGCGGTGCCGGTCCGGCGTACGCCGACGGGCTGACCGCCCTGACCGACCGGCTCCTCGAGGTGACCGCCACGCTCGCGGGGCTCGGCGACCCGGCCCGGATGCTGGCCGACGCGACCGCCTACCTGGAAGCGGTCGGGCACCTCGTGGTCGGCTGGCTGTGGCTCGAGATGTGGCTGGTGGCCGAGGGCGAGGAAGGGTCCTTCTACGACGGGAAGCGCGCCGCGACCCGCTACTACTTCACGCGCGAGCTGCCCAAGGTCGGACCCCTGCTCGACCTGCTCGAGGCGGCCGACGGCCTCACCCTCGACCTCGACCCACGCGTGCTGTGAACCGGCCGGACCGGGGCGGCGGCCCCGGTCCGGCCGGCGCAAATCAGTGACCGGTCACGGTGAAGGTGGCCTTGTCACTGGCTTGGGAGGAGTCGCCGGCGTACAGCTCGATCTGTCCGGGCTCGACCACGAAGCGGCCACGGTTGTCGTAGAACCCGAAGTCGCTGCGGTCGATGGTGAACGTGATCTCCTTCGAGTCACCCGGCTGCAAGGTGACCCGCTCGAAGCCGCGCAGGCGGCGTACGGGCTGCGAGATGCTCGCCACCGGGTCGTGGAGGTAGAGCTGCACGACGTCGTCACCGGAGCGGTCACCGGTGTTGGTCACCGTCACCGTCGCGTGCACCTTCCCCGTCCGCGACACCGAGTGGCGGTCGAGGGTGAGGTCGTGCACCGAGAACGTCGTGTAGCTCAGGCCGTAGCCGAACGCGTAGAGCGGGTCGCAGGTGCGCAGGTCGCGGTAGCGCGAGTCGTACTTCTGGGTGACGTCGCACGGGCGGCCGGTCGGCAGGTGGTTGTAGTAGATCGGCACCTGACCGAGCCGTTGCGGGAACGACACCGGCAGCTTGCCGCCGGGGTTGCGCTTGCCGAACAGCACGTCGGCGACCGCGTTGCCCGCCTCGACTCCCGGGAACCACGCCTCGAGGATCGCCGGCGAGCTCGCGGCGACGTTGCCGAGGGTGAGCGGCCGGCCGTTGAAGAGCACGACCACGAACGGCTTCCCGGTCTTGGCGATCGCGTCGATCAGGCCCTGCTGGTTCCCCGGGAGGTCCAGGGTGGACCGGCTGGTGGCCTCACCGCTCATCTCGCGGGTCTCGCCCAGGGCGAGCACGACCTGGTCGGCGGACTGGGCTGCCGCGACCGCAGCCGAGAAGTCCGTGTCCGGGCAGTCGTTCGCCGGGTCGTAGGCAGGGGGCTCGTCGTTGCTCAGGGTGCAGCCCTGCACGAACGTCGTGTCGGGGGACTGTGCCTGCAGGCCGTCGAGCACGCTGACCGCGTCGCCGTCCTCGCCCTTGCCCCACCACGGACCGAGCATGTCGTGCTGGTCGTTGCCGAGCGGGCCGATCACCACGGTCTTCTTGGTCGGGTCGAAGGGCAGGGTGTTGTTGTCGTTCTTCAGCAGCACCATCGACTTGCCGGCCGCGGTCCGGGCCGCCTGCCGGTCGGAGGCGGTCAGGAAGCTGGCCGGGTCGGTCGCCTTCGCCTGGTTGACGTAGGGGTGGTCGAAGAGACCGGCCCGGAACTTGACCCGCAGGATGCGGCGGACGGCGTCGTCGAGGCGGGCCATGGTGATCCGGTGCTGCGCGAGGAGCTGCGAGCCGTAGTCGCGGATGTTGGTGCTGACCATCTCCGAGTCGGTGCCGGCCATCAGCGCGTTGGCGCCGGCCGAGGGCCCGTCAGCGGCGGTGCCGTGGCCGCACGGGCCCTCGTCGGGCGTGCGCGGCGGGCAGGCGCGGGTCTCGGCGACGGCGGTGTAGTCGCTCTCGATGAAGCCGTCGAAGCCCCACTGCTTCTTCAGGATCTGGGTCTCGGTGTAGTGGTTGGCACAGCCCGGGACGCCGTTGATCGCGTTGAACGAGCACATCACCGTGTCGGCGCCGGCATCGATGGCCGCCTTGAACGGCGGGAGGTAGAGGTTGCGCAGCGTCGACTCGGACATGTCGGTGGTGTTGTAGTCGCGACCGCCCTCGGGCTGGCCGTAGCCGACGAAGTGCTTGACGCTGGCGACGACCTTGTCGCGCTGGGCGTAGCTGGTGCCCTGGTCACCCTTGACCCGGGCCGCCGCCATTACCGAGCCGACGTAGGGGTCCTCGCCGTTGCCCTCGACGATGCGGCCCCAGCGTGGCTCGTGGGAGACGTCGACCATCGGGCTGTAGACCTGCTTGATGCCGACGGTCGCGGACTCCCGGGCGCCGATCGCGGCGTCCTTCCGGGCGACTGCCGGGTCGAACGAGCTGGCCGCACCCAGCGGCACCGGGAAGATCGTGCGGTAGCCGTGGATGGTGTCGTAGGCGAACAGGATCGGGATG
>JAHEXO010000244.1 GCA_023252065.1 Nocardioides sp.
AGGCGACCGCGACGGTGAGCACGCCGGTCCGGGTCCGGTCGATGACGTACGGCGCGGCTGCGGCGCCGAGGATCCCGCCGATGCCGGCGGCGGTCGAGACCAGCCCGATCTGGGCCGGCGGGTAGCCCTCGCGGATCAGGCGCATGGTGACCACGAAGAAGCAGGCGTTCACCAGCAGGTTGCTGGTGCCCGACCACATCAGCAGGGTGCGGAAGAACGGCTGGTGCCACACGAACCGGAAGCCCTCCTTGACCTGCTCCCGCGGCGAGACGGCCGCCCCCTCGCGCGGGATCGGGTGCAGGTCGGTGCGCAGCCGGCTGACGGTGAAGCACGAGACGGCATAGGACACGGCATCGACCAGGAACGGCGCCCAGGCGCGCACGGCGTACAGCAGACCGCCGAGGGGGCCGCCGAGGAGGGAGGCGATGTGCTGGCGGGCCTGGTTCTGGCTGAAGGCGGTAGGCAGCTGCTCGGTGGGGACGACGGCTCGGATCGCGGCCAGGCCGGCGGGCTGGAAGACGCCCTGGGCCATGCCGGTGAGGAGTGCGACGGCGGCCAGGTGGGGGACGGTCAGGGCGCCGAGGTAGCCGGCGACCGCCAGGCTGCCGTAGAGGACCACGCCGGTGGCGCTGGCGCCGAGCATCAGCAGCTTGCGGTCGTAGCGGTCGGCGAGCACGCCGGCGGGCAGCAGCATGAGCACCATGCCCAGGAGGTCGGCCGTGGTGAGCAGGGCCGCGACGAGGGTCGAGCCGGTGAGGTGGTAGCCGATGAGGGGGAAGACGAACAGCGACATCGTCGTGCCGAGCTCGCTGATCGTCTCGCCGGTCCAGAGGATCGTGAAGTCGTGGTTGCGGGTGAGCTCCCGATAGCCGGTCATGTTCCGCACCATATGTTGCGCAACAACACTTGCGCAAGAGAACGTGCGGAATTTGCTAGACTTCCGCCATGGCCTACGAACCCCGGCCCATGAGCGACCCCCGCGTCCTCCGGGCCATCGCCCACCCGACGCGCGCGCGGATCCTCGACGAGCTCGGGGCCTCCGGCCCGATGCGCGCTGCCGACGTCGGCGAGGCGCTCGGCATCCCGGCCAACCAGGCGAGCTTTCACCTGCGCCAGCTGGCCAAGTACGGCGTGATCGAGCCGGCCCCCGAGGCCGCCCGCGACAAGCGTGACCGGGCCTGGAAGCTGCCCGCAGAGCGCGGCTTCCGCCTCGACGTGCAGGACATCGAGAGGCAGCCAGGGGGCAAGGCCGCGGTCACCGTCTTCCGGCACAACAAGGCGGCATGGGCCCACCGGCTGGTCGACGAGGTGTTCACCTTCAAGAAGACCAAGGACACCTTCACCGCGATCGTCGACCAGTCGATGAAGCTGAGCAAGGACGAGGCGGCCGAGTTCATGGGCGAGGTCGACGACGTGCTCGCGCGGTGGGCCGACAAGACCCGCGGCCGCTCGCGCGAGCGGCGTACCTACGTCTTCTACTCGATGCTCCAGCCCTACCCCGACGACGGCACGGAGGCATGATCTGATGGGGCCGTGCCCGCACGACTCCGGCCTGCTGCGGCCGACGAGGTGTCGGCGGCCCTGACCTCTTCGCAGCGCAGCCCCGAGCAGACCCGCTTGCTGGTCAAGCACTTCCTGGCGGTCCTGGCCGAACGCGCGCCCGGCGCCTCGGTGGAGGTACGCGTTCCGCCGTACGCCGCCGTGCAGGCGGTCCCGGGGGTGCGGCACACCCGCGGGACGCCGCCCGCCGTGGTGGAGCTGGACGCCGAGACGTGGATCGCGCTCGCCACCGGCGAGCTGACGTGGGGCGAGGCCGAGCGCGGCAGCCGGGTGCTGGCCAGCGGCGAGCGGGCCGACTTGTCGCCCCTCCTGCCCCTGCTCGACGAGGAGGTCCGATGACCGTCGCGCTCGTACCGACCCAGGAGCTGGCCGACGCGGTCGGCGAGGTCGCGGGGATCGAGGTGCGGGTCTGGTCGGGTGGTGGCCTGCCGGAGCGGGCCGGCGAGGTCGAGCTGCTGGTCCCCGACTACATCCGCGGGCGGAGGACCGTCCGGCAGCTCGACGGCTTCCCCCGACTGCGCGCCGTACAGCTGCAGACGGCCGGGTACGACGCCGTCCTCGACCTCGTACCGCCCTCGCTGGACCTGCTGAGCGCGCGCGGCGTGCACGACGACGCGACGGCCGAGCTGGCCCTGGGACTCGTGATCGCGTCACTGCGCGGCATCGACGTGGCGGTCCGCGAGTCCGGTCACTGGCGGCAGGACACCACGCGGCGGAGCCTGGCCGACAGCCGGGTCGCGATCCTCGGCTACGGCTCCATCGGGCGCTCCGTCGCGCGGCGGATGACCGCCTGCCAGGCGCAGGTCACCGGCGTGGCGACCTCGGCTCGCGACGACGACCTCGTCGGGCGGGTGGTGACCGATGCCGAGGTCGACTGGGCGGCCCAGCACGTCGTGGTCGTCGTCCTGCCGCTCTCGGAGGCGACCCGGCACGTCGTCGACGCGGCGTTCCTGGGTCGGCTGTCCGACGGCGCGCTGGTCGTCAACGTCGGTCGCGGGCCGCTCCTCGACACCGACGCCGTGCTCGCCGAGGCGGGCCGGCTGCGGTTCGCCCTCGACGTCACCGACCCCGAACCGCTCCCCGACGACCACCCGCTCTGGACCGCACCAGGTGTGCTGGTCACTCCCCACATCGCCGGTGGCACCACCGCGATGCTGCCCCGGATGGCGGCGCTGGTCCGTGACCAGCTCGAACGCCTCCGCGACGGCCGCCCCCTGCGCAACGTCGTCCATCGCTGACCTGGCGTTTGTGTCACCTCATCCGACGCTGACCCGGCAACTCCGTCATGACGGAATCGCCGGGTCAGCGTCGTACGGCGTGACAGAGTTGCCAGGTCAGCTCAGGCGGTGATGACCTCGCGGAACGAGCGCACGAGCAGGTCGATGTCGGACTCCGAGGCGACGATCGGCGGGGCGAGCCGGACGGTCTGGCCGTGCGCCTCCTTGGCCAGGACGCCCTTCTCCAGCAGCGACTCGGTGAACTCCCGGCCGCTCATCTTGTCCGCGGAGATGTCGACGCCGGCCCACAGGCCGCGACCCCGCACCGCGTCGATGCCGTGCCCGATCAGGCCGGTCAGCCCGTCGTAGAGCTGCTCGCCGAGCTTGGCCGCGCGCTCCTGGAACTCGCCGGTGTCCAGCATCGCCACCACCTCACGGCCGATCGCGGCCGCGAGCGGGTTGCCGCCGAACGTCGAGCCGTGGGTGCCGGGCGTGATCACGCCGAGGACGTCCCGGTCGGCAGCGACCGCGGAGACCGGGTAGAGGCCGCCGCCGAGCGCCTTGCCGAGGATGTACATGTCGGGCACGACGTCCTCGTGGTCGCACGCGAACGTGCGGCCGGTCCGGGCCAGGCCCGACTGGATCTCGTCGGCCACCATCAGCACCTCCTGCTCGAGGCAGAGCTTGCGCACCTGGTGGAGGTAGCCCTCCGGCGGGATGACCACGCCGGCCTCGCCCTGCACGGGCTCCAGCAGCACGGCGACCGTCGTCTCGTCGATCGCGGCCTTCAGCGCCGCGATGTCGCCGTAGGGCACCAGCCGGAAGCCGGGGGTGTACGGCGCGTAGCCGTGGGTCGCGTCGTGGTCGGTGCTGAACGAGACGATCGTCGTCGTACGCCCGTGGAAGTTGCCCTCCATCGCCACGATCGTCGCCTGGTTCTCCGGCACGCCCTTGACCTGGTAGCCCCACTTGCGGCTGACCTTGATCGCGGTCTCGACGGCCTCCGCGCCGGAGTTCATCGGCAGGATGAGGTCCTTCTCGGTGAGGTCGGACAGCGCCCGTGCGAACAGCCCCAGCTGGTCGTTGTAGAACGCGCGGCTGGTCAGCGTCAGCCGTCCCAACTGCTCGCGGGCGACCTCGACCAGCCGCGGGTGGCTGTGCCCGAAGTTCAGCGCGGAGTAGCCGGCCAGGCAGTCGAGGTAGCGGCGTCCCTCGACGTCGGTCACCCACGCGCCCTCGCCGGAGGCGAGCACCACCGGCAGCGGGTGGTAGTTGTGCGCCGCGTAGGTCTCGGTGAGCTCGATGTGGTGCTGGGTGGTGTGGAAGACCTGGTTCACGGGACTGCCTCTTCAGACGCTGGAGTACGACGGGCTGGGCACGGCAGGCGGAGCCGGCCGGGGCCTCGGGAGATGTGCCTCCATCGTCTCGCACCCACCCCCTCCCCGCCAAATGATTGTCAGACAATTCTCACCGTGTCGGAACAGGCCCCGGTAGTCCGTGACGTTCGTCAGCCGGGATCAGGTAGTCCGTGACGTTCGTCAGCCCGGGCCTGCGGGGGAGACCTGACGTACGTCACGGACTACCGCGGCAGATAGGTTGGCGAGCATGAGCGAGAACGACCTCCGCGCGCGGGTGCGCGACGTGCTTCCCGGCGTACGACGCGACCTCGAGGCCCTGGTCCGGATCGAGTCGGTGAGCGCCGACCCCGAGCGAGCCGGCGAGGTGCAGCGCAGCGCCGAGACGGTCCGCGACCTGTTCGCGGCCGAGGGCTTCGAGGTGCAGATCACCAGCGCCGACGGTGGCCGCCCGGCCGTGATCGCGCACAAGCGCGCGAAGAACGAGGGTGCGAAGACGGTCCTGCTCTACGCCCACCACGACGTCCAGCCCGAGAACGACCACGCCGACTGGGACTCGCCGCCGTTCGAGCCGACCGAGCGCGACGGACGCCTCTACGCCCGCGGCGCCGCCGACGACAAGGCCGGCATCGCCGCCCACCTCGGCGCCCTCCGGATCC
>JAHEXO010000245.1 GCA_023252065.1 Nocardioides sp.
GGCGATCAGGTCGCGGATCCGGGTGGAGCGGTAGCCCTGGTCCCAGTCGTCGGTGAGGTGGAAGGGGTAGCCGCGCCCGATCACGGCCTGGTTGGCGGTGACGACGTAGCCCTCGGTCGGGTCGAGCACCGTCGGCAGCGACGCGAACGGCACGTAGCGTCCGGTCCAGTCGTTGCGTGGCTTCCAGCCGGCCGAGGGCCATCGGCCGTCGTTGCCGGGACCGCGGATCGGGATGCGGCCCGGCGCCTGGTAGCCGATGTGGCCGGCGGTATCGGCGTAGACGAGGTTCTGGGCCGGGATGTCGAAGTGCTGCGCCGCCTGGCGGAACGACGACCAGTCGCGGGCCGTGTCGAAGCCGAGCACGGCGTCTGCGGTGCGGGAGGGCTGGTCACCGGTCCAGGCCAGCGAGACGGCGTAGGCACCGCCCACCCGGCCGCCCACCGGCGCCTGCTCGCCCACGTGCCCGAAGGTCGAGGACACGTCGGAGAGGATCGGGCCGTGCGCCGTCGACCGCACGTTGATCGTGACGTCGTCGCCCCCCCGCACGTGGATGGTCTCGCGCCGCTCGCGCAGCGGCAGCCACCGCCCGCCGTGGCGCCAGCGGTCGCCCCGCACCTGCTCCAGGTAGAGGTCGGACACATCCGGCCCGAGGTTGGTGAAGCCCCACGCCACCTGGGCGTTGTGACCGATCGCCACCCCCGGGACACCGGAGAAGGTGAAGCCCGAGACGTCGAGCGGGCAGCTCCGGCTCACCGTCGTGCAGTGCAGCCCGATCTGCATCCAGACGCCGGGCAGGCTGACCCCGAGATGGGGGTCGTTGGCCAGCAACGGCTTTCCGGTCGTGGTGTGGTCGCCGGAGACGACCCAGCTGTTGCTGCCGAGCCCGTCGCCGTGTCCCACCAGCTCGGGCAGGTGACGCAGTCCGCGCTGGAGTTTGCGCAGCACGACCCGCTGCCCCGCGTCGTACGCCGGACGCTGGGGCGGGCGGACTGCCGCGGTGCTGCCCAGGTCGATGAAGCTCCCGTGGACGACGCGCCCGCCACCGAGGATGGGCGGATGCGCGCGGTAGTCGTAGCGCGGGTAGAGACTCTCGACCTGGCGTCCGGTGTGGCCGGCGAGGTCGAGCACCCGGTTGATCTCGTCGTCCATGTTGCCCCGCAGGTCCCACGCCATCGCCTCGAGCCAGCTGAGGGAGTCGACCGGCGTCCAGGGCTCGGGGGTGTAGTCGACCCCCTTGGCGGCCAGGAGCGTGTACTCCAGCGAGATCCGGCTCGGGCTGTGGCTCTCGACATAGGCGTTGACCCCGTCGGCGTAGTCCTGCAGAGCGGCCCGGGTGCGCGGCTCGAGCAGCGACAGCTCCCGGGCAGCCGTACGCCGCCAGCCGAGGGTGCGCACGAGCTCGTCGGTCTCGAGGGTCGTGCTGCCGAACAGCTCGCTGAGCCGGCCGGCCGTGATGTGCCGCCGGACGTCCATCTCGAAGAAACGGTCCTGGGCGGCGACGTAGCCCTGCGCCCGCATCAGGTCGCCGAAGCCGCGGCCGTAGAGCTGCGGGATGCCGTGGTCGTCGCGGACCACCGTCACCGGGGCGGAGAGGCCGGGCATGTCCACCGTGCCGTCGACCTTCGGGAACGGCCGGCGCACGAGCACCACCGCCGCGATCGCGACGACCACGAGGAGGAAGGCCAGGAAGAGCGCGAGGTAGGACGTCACCCGCAGGGGCCTGGGCAGCGAGCGGAAGGTGTCGAACCAGCTGTCCCCGCCGGCGTCCCCATCGACCGCAGGGGCGTCGGTGGGTCCGGTCGTGGTCGAGCTCATCGCCCGGTCATTGTGCCGTACCATTGGCAGTCGCCGACGGCGAGTGCCAGCCCGCCGCCCGTCGGCCCTTGATCCCGCACCGACCGAGCACCAACCCGAGGACCACCGCGTTGCCCACCTACCAGTACCGCTGCACCGACTGCGGTCACGAGTTCGAAGAGTTCCAGAGCTTCACCGACGACGCACTCACCGTCTGCCCGACCTGCGGCGGCCGGCTGCGCAAGGTGTTCAATGCCGTCGGCGTGGTCTTCAAGGGCTCTGGCTTCTACCGCAACGACAGCCGGAAGACGGAGTCCTCCGGGTCGGCCGGCTCGTCGGCGCCGGCGGCGAAGTCGTCGGGCGCCTCGGACTCCTCCGGTTCCTCCGACTCCTCCTCGTCGGGCTCCTCCGGCTCCTCGTCGTCGGGCTCCTCCGGCTCCTCGTCGTCGGGCTCCTCCGGCTCGACCTCGTCGCCCGCCTCGGCGGGCACCTCCGGCGGCTCGACCAGCGGCTCCACGCCAGCCGGCTGACCCACCCTCAGGCCCGGAGTGCGCGGCCACGGGCTGCGCCTGTGGAGAGCGCCCCCGCCACCGGCGTCCCCGGCCTACGGTCGAGAGATGCTCGACGCCCAGACCCCGGCCACACCGGGTCGCCGCACCCGCGCGCGTCGCGCCGTACGCCGGGTGGTGCTGGCCCGACGCCGGTCGCTCGCGGCGGTGTGCCTGGCCCTCGCCGTGGTGACCGGGGTGCACGCAGCCCGGCCGGCACCTCCCGCCACCGTGCGCGTCACGGTGGCGGCACGTGACCTGGTCTCCGGCACCGTGCTCGGGTCCGACGACCTGGTGGTCCAGCGCTACCCCGTCGCGGTCGCACCGGTCGGGTCGGCGGCCCGCGCGGTTGGTCGCACCCTCGCCGGGCCGGTGCGAGCGGGCGAGCCGGTCACCGACGTCCGCCTGGTGTCACCGGCGTTGGCCGCCGGCTATCCCGGCCGGGTGCTGATGCCCGTGCGCATCGCCGATGCCGACGTCGTGGCGCTGGTCCGCGTCGGAGACCGGGTCGACGTGGTCGCGGCCGACCCCCGCCGGGGCGATGCCGTCGCCGTGGCGGTCGACGTGCCGATCGTCGCGATCCCGGCCGCGCAGGGTGCGGCGGGCACAGGCGCCGACCCCCTCTCGGGACGTCTGGTCGTCGTGGCGGTCTTCCCGCAGGACGTCGACCACATCGCGGGCGCATCCGCCACCGACCTGCTCGGCCTCGTCGTCAGGGGCTAGCGTCAGCGTCGTCCACAGACGCGGCCGCCTGCGGGACGGCTGAGAGGAGAGCACATGACCGGGTTCAAGAACTTCATCCTCCGCGGCAACCTCGTCGAGCTGGCCGTCGCCTTCATCATGGCCACGGCGTTCGCCTCGGTCGTGACCGCGACCGTCGCGGTCATCATGGGCCTGATCGGCAAGGCCGGCGGTCAGCCCGACATGAGCAAGTGGAAGCCCGGTGGCCTCCTGATCGGCGTGTGGGTCACGGCGGTCGTCTCGTTCCTCATCCTCTCCGCGATCGTCTACTTCCTGATCGTGAAGCCCTACACGGCTGCCAAGGAGCGCTACTACCCGAGCCCGGAGCCCGGCACGCCCGAGGACGTCAAGCTCCTGCAGGAGATCCGCGACCTCCTCGTCGCCCAGCAGGGCGGCGGCGCCTCCCCCACGGTCACGCCACCGACCACCTGACCACCAAGGCCGTACGACGGCTCAGCCGTGGTGCGGCGGCACCTGCGCACGCAGCCAGCGTTCGCCGGCGGCCTCACCGTCTCCCCCATCGGGCTCGCGCTCGTCGGACGTGGTGTCCGGGAGCACGTCGCCGAACACGGCCGCGAGCCGCTTGCGGCGCTGCCACTCCGGCTCGGTGGGCACGTCGCCCGCGTCCTGCGGCTCGGGCTGCTCCTCGGCCATGACCTGGCTCAGGCGCACAGGCCGTTGGCGAGGTTCTCCGCGGCCGCGGCCTGCTCCTGCTGGCTGTTGTGGGGATGCTTGGTCACGCCGGGGATGTGCTTGGCGTTGAGCGAGCCGGACAGCATCGCCTTGCTGAGCACCTTGTCCTTGGCGATCGCCTTCCACAGCTGCTGCGCGCCGGGCGCCCAGATCACCCGGTTGGGGTCGGCGGGGTCGGCCTCCCAGGGCGTCGTGACGAACTGGATGTGGCTCAGCCCGATGTGCCGGAACTGGTAGGCCAGGCCGACCAGCTTGGAGATGCTGCCGATCTGCGGGTCGAGGGTCAGCGACTTGGTCGCCGCGTCGATGAACCTGGCCAGCCGGATCGGGTTGGCCAAGGTGTTGGCGCTGATCGCCTGGTGGGCCATGGAGGCGATGAACGCCTGCTGCCTCTTCATCCGGCCGATGTCGGAGCCGTTGCCGAGCGAGTGCCGCTCGCGGACGTAGTTGAGGGCGTCCTTGCCGCTGAACTTGTGGGTGCCGGCCGGCAGCGTGATGTGGCCGATCGTGTCGTTGACCGCATGTGGCAGGCACACCTGCACGCCGCCGATGGCGTCGACCATCCCGCGGAAACCGTTGAAGTCGACGACGACGTAGTGGTCGACCGGGATGCCGGTCAGCTGCTCGAACTGGCGCACCGTGCAGCCCGGGCCACCGATGTTGAAGGCGTCGTTCCACATCACGCCGGTGGCGGCCGGCGAGATCACCTTGCCCTTGTTGTTCAGGCAGGTCGGCCGGTTGACGATCGAGTCGCGCGGGACGCTGATGCCGTAGGCGTGCTGCCGGTCGGCGGAGAGATGCAGCAGGATCGTGGTGTCGGAGCGCTTGCCGATGCCGGTGAGGTTGTCGATGTGGTCACCCGGGGCGTCGCGGTTGTCGGAGCCCATAACCAGGATGTTGATCGGGCCCGACGGACCCGTCGGCACCTTCGGCGTGGGCCGGTCGGTGCCGAGCTCGGTGCCGATGTCCTGCACGTTGAGGTTGGCGTTGTAGT
>JAHEXO010000246.1 GCA_023252065.1 Nocardioides sp.
GACAAGGTGATCGCGCTGACCTTCGACGGCGGCGCCAACGCCGACGGGGTGCCGTCGATCCGCGCCATCCTCCGCACGATGGACGTCAAGGCGACGTTCTTCCTGACCGGCAGCTTCGTGAAGGCCTATCCCGTGAAGTCGGCACGCCTGGCCGCCCGCGACGTCGTCGGCAACCACACGATGACCCACCCCGACCTGACCACGCTCACCGACGCCCAGATCATCAGCCAGGTCCGCGGCGGCGAGAAGGTGATCCGCTCCACGACCGGTCAGGACCCGCGGCGCTTCTTCCGGTTCCCGTTCGGCGCCCGCAACGCCCACGCCATCGCCCTGCTGGACCGCCTCTGCTACGTGCCTTTCCGCTGGACCGTCGACAGCCTCGGCTGGGAGGGCACCTCCGGCGGACAGAGCCGGGCGAAGGTGGTGGCCCGCGTCGTGGCGGCCGCCCGGCCGGGCGCGATCGTGCTGATGCACCTCGGCTCGAACCCCGACGACGGGACCACGCTCGACGCGGACGCTCTCCCCACGATCATCACCAGGCTGCGAGCCCTCGGCTATCGCTTCGTCTGGCTGGCCCGGGTGATGAGCCAGACTCCGTGACCGGCGTACCTCAGCCGTCGCCGAACCCTTGGAACGACGTCCAGCTCCCGTCGGCGTGCACGAGCAGCACCGCGAGCGCCGCGGCCGAGGCCAGCATGGTCACGAACCACAGGATGCGCGTCCATCGTCCCGGCACGACCGTCGCCGAGCCCGGCACCACCGTCGCCCGGAGTGCGGGGATGATCCGCCCGAGCAGATGCAGCCCGACCGCCACCAGCCAGACGGCGAAGAACCCCTGGTGGAGCGACACCCAGTCGGCCCGGAACCCCAGCACGGAGACCAGGCTCTGGTGCGAGCTGTCCTGACCGAGCAGCACCAGCAGCACGCCGCTCGCGAGCAGGCCCAGGGTCGAGACGACGACCAGCGGACCGAGCAGTCGCAGCAGGAGCGGCGGCGGCCCGACCTCTCGGTACGTCGGGTTGCCGAGGTAGTAGCGGGCCATCCGCCAGCCGGTGCTCACTGTCTTCATCACCGCCGGCGGGATCAGCAGTGCCCCGAGGGCGACGTGCCAGGAGATCAGCCCGCGCACGTTGAACAGGGTCAGCAGCTCGGCCAGAGAGAGGGCGAGGAGCACCAGCCCCGTCCATGCGGTCAGGAGGACGTTGCCCGCGGGGCCGCCCGTGCCGGGGAGCACGGGGTTCTCGCGAGCCTCACGCCCGATCGCCTCATCGAGGGTGTCGTTGACAGCGCGCTGGAGGGTCGCGCCGAGCTGCTCCGTGGTCGACTGCACCCGGGCAGCGTGCCAACGGCGCCTGTGTGGCCCCTGTGCGTGAGCAGTGAGCCCCCGGTCAGACCGGGACGGGCCGGTAGACGCAGGCGGAGTCCTCGGCGAGCGGGTCGCCGGTGTCGGCGTAGGCCCGGGCGCGCGAGCCCCCGCACAGGTCGGCGTACTCACACTGCCCGCAGCGGCCGCTGAACTCGGCCGCCCTGATGCTGCGCAGCACCGGGCTGTCGCGGTAGATCTCCGCTAGCGGCCGCTCCCGGACGGAGCCCAACGGCAACGGCAGGAAGCCGGCCGGGAACACCTCGCCGTCGTGGCTGACGAAGACGATGCCCTTCCCGTCGCGGGTGGAGACCGTGTGCGCGGTCGACCGGCGCCCGGCGGGACCGAGCCGTCCCACGAGCCGGTCGCGCAGTGCGAGGTACGACGGGGTGCCCCGCGCAGGCTCGCCCGCCCGGCGCTGCACGACGACCCGGCGGAAGAACGGCGCCTCGACGGTGCGGACCGTGAAGCCGTAGTGGGAGGCGTCGTAGAGGAAGTGGCAGACGTCCTCGTGCTCGGCCGGCGTGATGGCGCCGGTGGCCTCGCCGCGGCCGACGTGCACCAGGAAGAAGACCTCCCAGATCGCCACGCCGGTCTCGGCCATGAGGGTGGCGATGTCGGGGAGCTCGTCGAGGTTGGCCCGCATCACCGTCGTGTTGATCTGCACCTTGAGGCCCGCGTCCACCAGGGCGCGGATCGCCGGGATGGTCTCGTCGAAGTGCCCCGGGATGCCGCGGACGCCGTCGTGCGTGGCCGGCGTCGAGCCGTCGAGGCTGAGCGAGACAGCCTTCACGCCGGCGTCGACCATCCGGCGGACCGCCTCCGGCGTCAGCATCGGCGTGACCGACGGTGACATGGCGACCGGGAGGCCGAGCGAGTCGGCGTACGCCACCATCTCGAAGACGTCCGAGCGGAGCAGGCAGTCGCCGCCCGTGAGCACGAGGATCGGGTAGGGGCGGCCGAACGCCGCCACCTGGTCGATCAGGGCTCGACCCTCGTCGCTGCTGAGCTCGCCCGGCAGCGGGTCGCGGGCGGCGGACGCCCGGCAGTGCCGGCACGCCAGCAGACAGGCACGCGTCACCTCCCAGAAGACGAGCATCGGCCGCTGGGAGTAGTCGACGGTGCGCGGCAGCGCGACCCCTGCCTTGTGATCCATGGCCCTCGACCACCTCCGTCGCGATCCTCCGCGCACGGTCGCTGGCGGAGATAGGGGCCAAGGCCCTGCGGGGAGGTGACCGACGCCCGGGGCTCTCGGGGCTCCCGGGCGTCGGTCATGGCTCAGCTCTGCTTGCGAGCCTGCTTCTTGGCCTGCGTCGCCTGGTCGAGGCGCTCGGCGTCGGCCCGGGCCTCGGACGCGGAGCGCTTGGTCGCACGGGCGTCGGCCAGGTCGTCCTTCGCCTGGCGCTGGGCGGCCCGCTTCTCGGTCTCGGCAGCAGCCACACGACGCTGCTTCTGCTTCTCGACGTCGGCGGTGCGGCGAGCCGCACGCTGGTCGGCGGCAGCCTTCTTCGCCGTGGCCGTCCTCGTGGCCGTGGCCGTGGCCAGCCGCTTCGCCCGGGTCTTCGCGGCGGCGGCCTCGTCGAGGCCCTTCTCCGCCTTGCGCTGGGCAGCGCGCTGCTTCGCCGCGGCCTTCCGGCCCGCGTCAGCGGCAGCCTGGACGGCCTGCTCGCGTCCGGCCTCGGCCTCCTCTTCGAGACGAGCGGCGGTCGCGAGCCTGCCCGAGCGTTGGAGACGGTCCGCCCCACGCTGGGCGATGGACTGGTTGCCCAGCAGCGTGCCCGCGACCCGGTCGGCCGCACCGATGGCTCGATCCAGGCCGAGCCGCGTGCCGGAGGTCTCCGGCAGACGGTCGGTCACGTTCTTGTCCACGAGCGCGATCGGCATGCGGGCGATCTCGTAGGGAAGGGCGATGAGGGTGCTGATCATGGTGTCCTCAGTTCTCGGTCTCGGCGCGCAGCTGCGCAGCCTGGTGGTCGGCCGCGTCCGCTTCGCGCTGGAGGCGACGAGACTCTGCAGCGGCTTTCTGCTCGGTCGAGGCAGCGTCGGCGGCGAGCGCCTCGGCCTCACGAAGCCGCGCCTCGGCCAGCTCGTCGGCCTTCTGCTCGGCGGCCTCGCGGCCCCGCGCCTCCTGCACGTCGGCTGCCCGCGCGGCCGCAGCGTGCTCGGCGTTCCGCTCACGCTCGACCTGTGACTTCTCGCGCTGGGCCTCGGCGCGCGACGCACGCGTGCGCTGCTCGGCCTCCGCCTCGCTCTCGCGCACCTGCTGCGTCGCCTCGTCCTGCTTGGTGTCCGCCACGGTCTCCTCGGCCAGGGCCTCCGTGCGCAGGCGGGCCTCGGCCTGCTGGAGCTGTCCCTCCTCCACAAGGTCGTCCTTGCCGCTCACGGCGCCGGCGACCTCCTTGGCCTTGCCGGTCACGCTGTCGAGCAGTCCCTTGCGGGCCGCTGCTGCCTTGTCTGTGCTCATGACCTTTCCGTACCCGGCCGAGGGGCGCGGACACGAGATCCCGGTGTGATGCGGGACTCGTGCAGCCGACGTCAGCTCGGTTCCGACAGCCGGTCGACGAACCGGAAGACCTCGTCCGCGACCAGGTCCGGGCGGTCCAGGACGACCCAGTGTCCGGAGGGCACGTCCCGCCTGCGCACGTCCGAGGCCCAGCGCGGCGTCTCGTCGTAGCTGACGTTCCGCACGGCCCGGTCACGGGTGGGCACGAGGAGCAGCACCGGGATCCGGGTCTGCCGCTCCCGCGGCCGGGCGACCCGGGACCGGTTGGCCCGGTAGTAGGCGAGCCCGTGCACCATGTCGTACGGGAGGGTCTCCGCGTGATGTCCGCCCGGTCGGATGCCTTCGGTGACCTCGAGGAACCGCTCCCAGCGCTCCCGGCTCGGGAACAGTGCGCGCAGGAGTCGTGGACCCAGCGGCGTGAGGAAGAGCGGCACGTACGACGATGCGGCGGCCTGTCGCAGCAGCCGAGCCACGCTGCGCGGCGTCGGAGGACGGACCGACCGGCGTACCCATCGGCCCACGTGGTCGAGGTTGGGCCCGCTGATCGACGTGAACGACGCGATCCGGTCCTCGGCCCACGGCTCGCAGACGGCCTCCCATGCCTGGATCGACCCCCAGTCGTGGGCGAGCAGGTGCACCGGGGCGTCGGGACTGACGGCGTCCACGACCGCCCGGAGGTCCTCGGCCAGGCGCTCGAGGGTGAACCCCCCGTCGGCGCCGGGATGCCCGGACTCCCCCATGCCGCGGGTGTCGTAGGCGACCACGCGGAACCGGGGCGCCAGCAGGGCGGCGACCCCTGTCCACAGCTCATGGGTGTTCGGCCAGCCGTGCACCATCACCACCACGGGACCGTCACCGGCGGCGAAGACCTGGAGCCCCACGTCCGT
>JAHEXO010000247.1 GCA_023252065.1 Nocardioides sp.
GCGACTCCGGCTCGCCCATCTCGCCGTCGCCGAGGAAGGCGTAGACCTGCTGCTGGCTGGTGTCCTTGACGCCGCGGTTGTGCAGGTAGCGGTTGAACCGCGCCTGGTAGATCGAGTTCAGAGCGGCCAGGCCCATCGAGACCGTCGGGAACTCCCAGAACTGCGGCATCAGCCGCGGGTGCGGATAGGACGACAGACCCGCGCCGGGTCCGTGCTGGACCTCCTGGCGGAACCGGTGGAGCTGGTCGGCCCCCAGCCGCTTCATCAGGTAGGCGCGCGCGTAGATGCCGGGGGAGGCGTGCCCCTGGATGAACAGCTGGTCGCCACCGCCCGGGTGGTCCTTGCCACGGAAGAAGTGGTTGTAGCCGACCTCGTAGAGGCTCGCGGCCGAGGCGTACGTCGCGATGTGGCCGCCGACCTCGAGGCCCTTGCGGTTGGCCGAGGAGACCATCACCGCGGCGTTCCAGCGGATCAGGCGGCGGATCCGGCGTTCCATCTCCTCGTCGCCGGGGAACCACGGCTCGCGCTCGGGCGGGATGGTGTTGATGAAGTCGGTGCTGCGCAGCGCCGGGACGCCCACCTGGCGCTCACGCGCGCGCTCGAGCAGGCGCAGCATGATGTAGCGGGCCCGGTCGCGGCCGTGCGTCTTCGCCAGCTCGTCGAACGAGTCGAGCCACTCCTGGGTCTCCTCGGGATCGATGTCCGGGAGCTGGGTGGGGAGCCCTTCATGGATGACCGGGCGAGTCACGGCTGCTTCACTCACAGGTTCATCGTGTCACGGGGTGTCGTGAGTCGAAATCTACCGACGAGTAGGACTCGCCCCTTGGAACGGGTTGCGCCGGGGCGAGCGTTCCGCTGGACTACTGCTCACGAGCCGGGCCCACTCGGCCACGACCACTTTGGAGGAGTTCAGTTGAGCGCGACCGCTGATGGCGGTTCCATCCCGACCACGGCCACCACGGACGCAGTGGGTGGTCCGGCCGCCCGCCTCGGCCTCACCTCGGGCATGGTCGTCCAGGAGCTCGGCTGGGACTCCGACACCGACGACGACCTGCGGATCGCGATCGAGGACACGATCGACTCCGACATGGTCGACGGCGACTACGGCAACGTCGTCGACACCGTCGTCCTGTGGTGGCGCGACGAGGACGGCGACCTGGTCGACGGTCTCGTCGACTCGCTGACCGACCTGGTCGCCGGTGGGCCGATCTGGCTGCTCACCCCGAAGGTCGGCCGCCCCAACGCCGTCGACCCCTCCGACATCACCGAGGCCGCGCCGATCGCCGGGCTCGCGCTGACCACGACCGCGGCGGTCAGCAAGGACTGGTCGGCGACCCGACTGGTCACCCCGAAGTCGCGCGCGTGACCCGTCTGGTCCCTTCCGTCGCCGGCCGCGCGCTCGGGGCGGCCACCTCGGCCACGACGGCGGCTCGGGTGCTCGGCGCCTCCGGCGTCGTCCGCCCGCTGCCGCCGACGACGCTGGCGCGCATGGGCAAGGCGCTCAAGTCGTGGGGCACCGGTGCGGCAGGCGGGTTCACCGCGATGGCCCTGCGCGACCCGGGCAGGGTGGCCCTCATCGACGAGCGCGGGCCGCTCACCTTCGGCGAGATCCACGAGCGCTCCAACGCCCTGGCCCGAGCCCTCGCCGAGCGCGGGGTGCGCGAGGGCGACGGAGTGGCCCTGATGTGTCGCAACCACCGCGGTTTCGTCGACTCGCTGGTGGCGATCTCCAAGCTCGGGGCCGACGTCCTCCTGCTGAACACGGCGTTCGCCGGCCCGCAGCTGGCCGACGTCCTCGAGCGCGAGGGCCCGCGCGTGGTCATCCACGACCAGGAGTTCACCGGGCTGCTCTCCGGCGCCGACATCGAGACCCGCATCCTCGGCTGGGTCGATGACGACACCGGTCCCGACGGGGAGCAGCACCTCGAAGACCTCCTCACGTCCTACGACGGCGCCGACCTCCCGCCGGTCGAGCGGCACGGCCGGATCGTGATCCTGACCTCCGGCACCACCGGCACGCCGAAGGGCGCACCCCGCAGCGAGGCCGGCCTCGGCGCGGCGGTCTCGCTGCTCTCGCGGATGCCCCTTCGCTACGGCTGGCGCACCCACATCGCGGCTCCGCTCTTCCACACCTGGGGATTCGCCCACCTGGCGCTGTCGATGCTGCTGGGCTCGACCGTCGTGCTCCGGCGCAGGTTCGAGCCCGAGGCCTGTCTGGCTGCGGTGCGCGACGAGGGATGCGAGTCGCTGGTGGTGATCCCGGTGATGCTGCAGCGGATCCTGAACCTCCCGCAGGACACCCTCGACTCGTACTCACTGCCCACCCTCGAGGTGACGGCGGCGTCGGGCTCGACCTTGCCCGGTGACCTGGCCACGACCTGGATGGACACCTTCGGCGACAACCTCTACAACATCTACGGCTCGACGGAGGTGGCCTACGCCTCGATCGCCACGCCGGCCGATCTGCGCGCGGCGCCGACGTCGGCCGGCAAGCCGCCGTGGGCCACGGTGGTGAAGATCCTCGACCCGCTGGGTCGCGAGGCGCCCCAGGGGGAGACCGGGCGGATCTTCGTCGGCAACGGCATGCTCTTCGAGGGCTACACGGGCGGACCCGACTCCGAACCCGAGTCCAAGGAGGTCATCGACGGACTCATGGCGTCGGGCGACGTCGGTCGGTTCGACGATCAGGGGCGCCTCTACGTCGAGGGCCGCGACGACGACATGATCGTCTCCGGCGGCGAGAACGTCTTCCCCCAGGAGGTCGAGGACTGCCTGTCGCGCCACGAGCGGGTCGTGGACGTGGCCGCGGTCGGCGTCGACGACGACGCGTTCGGCAAGCGGTTGAGGGCTTTCGTGGTGGTCTCGGAGCCCCGCCCGACCGAGGACGAGCTCAAGGACTGGGTGCGCACCCACCTCGCTCGCTACAAGGTCCCGCGCGAGATCGTGTTCCTCGATGAGCTTCCTCGCAACGCGACTGGCAAGATTCTGAAGCGTGAGCTCGCCGAACACGACTGACGGGCCGGCCCTCGGGTCGCCCGCACCCGACTTCTGCCTGCGTGACCAGTTCGGGCAGGACGTCCGGCTGTCGTCGTTCGCCGGGAAGAAGACGGTCGCCCTGGTCTTCTACCCCTGGGCGTTCTCCAACGTGTGCACCTCGGAGATGAACGGCATCCGCGACCGGCTCGACGAGTTCCTCACCTTCGACACCGAGGTGCTGGCGATCTCGACCGACCCGACCTACTCACTGCGGGTCTTCGCCGACACCGACGGCCTGAACTTCCCGCTGCTCAGCGACTTCTGGCCACACGGCGCGGTCGCCTCGGCCTACGGCGTGTTCGACGCCGAGCTGGGGGTCGCCCGCCGGTCGTCGTTCGTGGTCGACCGCGACGGGATCGTGCGCTGGGCGGTGCACCACGCGCTGCCCGACCCCCGCGACCTGGGGGACCACCTGGCCCATCTCCACCACCTGGCCTAGACCAGCAGGACCATTTTCAATCAGATGCCGACTTCCCGCTGGAGTTCCGTCGTACTGGTGGGTACTGTTCTCCTCGTTGAGCCGCTGGTGACCCGAGACGCCAGCGGCTCGACTCATTTCTCGCCTCGGTTTCCGATGGCCGTGAGCTCATGACCGAACCGGTCGTCGTGGTCGTCATGGGGGTCTCCGGCAGCGGGAAGACCACCCTCGCCCACGCCCTGGCCGACCGTCTCCACTGGCGCTTCCAGGAGGGCGACGACCTCCATCCGGCGGCCAACGTCGCAAAGATGTCGCGCGGGGAGCCGCTCACCGACGCCGACCGCGAGCCGTGGCTCCGGGCGCTGGTGGCCTGGATCGAGGAGCGACTCTCCGCAGGTGAGTCGGGGGTGCTCACCTGCTCGGCGCTGCACCGCAGCTATCGCGACGTCCTCCGCGCCGGGCGGCCGCAGGTGCGGTTCTGCCACGTCACGATGGACCCCGACGTCCTGCGCGCCCGGCTCGAGCGCCGTACCGGCCACTACATGCCGCCCTCGCTGCTGCCCAGCCAGCTCGCCGCCCTCGAGCCGCTCCAGCCCGACGAGCCCGGCGTCACGGTGCCGGGCGACGGGCCTGCGGAGACGGTGGTCGAGGAGGCCCTGCGCCGGCTGGGGCTCGCCGGCGCGTCCGACTAGGGCGGGCCCCGTGCCCGCTCCTTCCGGCAGGGCTCGAACGCGTTGGACGAACGTTCGTCCAAGAGGCCCTTAGGTCGATCGTTCGTCCAACGCCCGCGGTGCCCTTCCGCAAGGCTGAGGTGAATCGCCCGTTGGTCTGGCTCGGCGCGCCTCGCGTAGTCTGTGCGCCGCTCGGAGCCGCTGCTCACGGGCGCCGGGGCGCATAGCTCAGCTGGTAGAGCGCCTCCCTTACAAGGAGGATGTCAGGGGTTCGAGTCCCTTTGCGCCCACACAGGCCCTGGCGGCCGGAACCCGCCGGCGCGGCTCAGACGCCGGCGGCGGTGACGATCGCGTCGGTGAGGAACCCGGCCAGCAGGCCGAGCAGCACGCCGAGGTAGATCAGGTCCTTCCGCGTGCTCCGGCCGGCGATGGCGAGCAGCTGGATGATCACGTAGATGATCGAGCCGGCGGCGAGGGTCAAGAAGATGATCGACATCGGCTCGCTGGTGAAGGCGTGACCGACGATCGTGCCGACGAAGGTCGGGCCGCCGGCGATCGTGGCAAGCGCGAGGAGCAGGCCCCAGCTCGGGCGGGAGGCCGGGTCGGCGTCGGTCTCGGCC
>JAHEXO010000248.1 GCA_023252065.1 Nocardioides sp.
TCGCCGCCGCGGAGTGAGGCCTCGCGCAGCTGCATGCCGGTGGCGAACAGCCTCTGGATGACGACGTCGTGCAGGTCGCGGGCGATCCGCTCACGGTCGCTGGTGATCGCGTGGGTCTCACGCTCGGAGACCGCGGTGGTCCGGTCGAGGGCCAGCCCGGCCTGGTCGGCGTAGGAGAGGAGCAGCTCGCGCTCGTCGACGTCGCGCTGCCGGACCGTCTCAGGGGTGAACAGCGCGACGAGGACGCAGCCGGGGGAGAGCTCGACGCGGAGCGGGATGACGGTGGCCAGCATCTCGTCCTGCTGCACGTCGACCGGGTCGGGGAGGGCGGCGAGGTCGAGCGAGGCGAGCAGCTCCTCGAGCCGGGCGAAGACACCGTGGAGGTCCTCCGGGTCGCAGACGACGGCGCGGACCTCGTCGTCGCAGACCAGCGCGGTCGCGTGGGCACGGCTGACCCGCCGAGCCGTCAGGGCGATCTGCTGCAACGCGAAGTCGGGGTCGACGGGGGGCTCCAGGGCGTCGGTGAGATCGGCGCTGGCCTCGAGCCACTCGCGGCGGCGCTCGCTGAGCCGGAAGGCGCGGGCGTTCTCGATGACGAGGCCGGCTGCCTGCGCCAGCGCGACCACGAGGCTCTCGTCGGTGTCGGTGAAGGGGCCGCCGCCCTTCTTCTCGGTCAGGTAGAGGTTGCCGAAGACGGTGCCGCGGATCCGCACCGGCACGCCCAGGAACGACCGCATCGGCGGGTGGTGGGCCGGGAAGCCGGTTGAGTCCGGGTGCCGGGTCAGGTCGTCGAGCCGGAGGGGCTGCGGGTCCTGGATCAACAGACCGAGGATGCCGCGCCCTGCGGGCAGCTCGCCGATCCGGTCGTGCTGCTCCTGGGAGAGCCCGTGAGTGACGAACTCACGGAGGGTGTCGCCCTGCCCCAGGACGCCGAGGGCGCCGTACTGCGCGCCGGTGAGGTCGCAGGCCGACTCGACGATGCGGCTCAGCACGCCCGCGAGGTCGAGGTCGGAGGACACCGCCATCACGGCGGCCAGCAGCGCCTGGCTGGACTCCGGCAGGTCGGGCAGCGGGGGCAGCGGGTCCGGGGCGTCCACGATCTCCTCGACCGGCCCGTCGTCGGCCACGACGTCCTCAGGCCGGCGCACGCAGTCGGCGGGGCACGCCCGCGTCGACCGGCGCACCGTGGTCGAGACGCATCTTGATGTCCACCAGGGCGACCCCCTGTGGGGTGGCGACGACCGGGTTGAGGTCGGCCTCGACGAGCTCGGGTACGTCGACCGCCAGCCGTCCGATCGCCACCACGAGGTCGACCAGCGCCTTCTCGTCGACTGCCTCGGCCCCGCGGTAGCCCGACAGCAGCGGCCAGATCCGCAGCGAGCGCAGCGCCCGCGCGGCGTCTTGGGCTGTGACGGGGGCCAGCAGCAGGGTGCTGTCGTCCAGGATCTCGACGGCCGTGCCACCGGCCGCGACCATGACCAGCGGGCCCAGGCCCGGGTCACGGATGACGCCGACGGCGAGCTCCGTGCCGTGAGCCATCGGCTGGACGAGCACCGGCACATGGAGGTCCTCGGTCGCGAGCACGAAGTCCTCGACGACCGTCCTCACCTCGGGCACGGTAGCGACGCCGGGCCGGACCAGGCCGCGTTCGTACTTGTGCACGATCGCCGGGTCGGCGACCTTGACCGCCACCGGGAAGCCGACCTCGGCGGCCGCGGCGGCAGCGGCCTCCGGACCGCGGGCGACGACACCCGAGGGCGTGACGCCGTAGGGCGCGAGGAGCGCCGAGATCCGGTCGGGGTCGAGCCAGCCCGGACCGTGGGCGGCCAGCGACGTGGCGACCCAACGACGTACGGCGACGAGCCGGTCGGGGTCGGTGGTCGGTGGGGCGGTCCGCGGCGCCCGCAACCACTCGGCGTACTGGACCGCGTGCGCGAGCGACCGGACGGCGCTCTCGACGGAGGGCAGGACGGTGATCCCGTGCATCGGAGGGGCGGCGATCCCGCCGAGCAGGACCGCGACCATCGGCTTGCCGGGATGGGTGGAGCGCGCCTTCTTCAGCGCCTTGACGGTGGCGGTGTGGTCGAGGGTCCGGGTGCTGGCGAGCACCACCAGAAGGGCGTCGACCTCGTCGGTCTTGAGGAGGGCGGAGGTCAGGGCACCCAGCGCGGCGGCGCCACCCCCCGCGCCGGCGTCGACCGGGTTGCGGGTGCCGACCGTCCCGGTGACGTGGCGGGCGATCTTCTCGGCCAGGTCGTCGGAGAGCACGGGCACCTCCAGGCCGTAGCGGGTGGCGGTGTCGGCCGCCAGGACGCCCAGCCCTCCGGCGTTGCCCAGGATCCCCAGGCGAGGGCCCGCGGGCAGGGGCTGCGTGCCGAGCAGGAGGGCGGTCTCGGTCAGCTCCTCCGCATGGCGGCAGCCGATCACGCCGGCCTGCGCGAACAGGGCGTCGACCCGCACCGAAGGCGTCGCGGCCGCGGCCGTGTGCGAGATCCCGGCCCGCACGCCACTGCCCGACCGACCGCCGACGACGGCCAGCAGCGGCTTGCGCTCGGCGAAGCGCCGGGCGATGCGAGCGAACTTCGCCGGGTTGCCGAAGGACTCGAGGTAGAGCGCTGCGGCCGAGACGTCGTCGTCATCGGCCCAGGCCGACAGCAGGTCGTTGCCCGAGACGTCGGCCTTGTTGCCGAGCGAGACGAAGTGGGCGACCCCGACCCCGAGCCGCCTGGCCAGGTCGGTGACCACGATGCCCACACCGCCGGACTGCGAGGCGATGGCCAGGCCGCCCGGCGGCGGGTTGGCCCCGGCAAAGGTCGCGGAGAGGCGGATGTCGCGCTGGTTGTCGAGCAGCCCGAGGCAGTTCGGCCCGACCACGCGGATGCCGAGCGACCGCGCGGTCCGGACCAGCTCGTGCTGGAGGAGCTTGCCCTCGGGGCCGATCTCGGCGAACCCGGAGGTGATCACCACGGCCGCTCGGGCGCCGGCGACGGCGGCCCGCTTGATGCACCCCGTGACCGAGCGCGGCGGTACGGCGACGATGACGAGGTCGATGGGGCCCGGTGCCTTGGCGAACGACGGGTAGGCGGCCACGCCGCCCACCTCCTCGGCCTTCGGGTGGATCACGACGAGGTCGCCGAGGAAGCCGCCCTGCACGATCGAGTCGATCACTGCCGCCCCGACGCCGCTGCCGTCCCGCCGGGCTCCCACGACCGCGACCCGCGCAGGACGCAGCAGCGCCTGGAGGGACGCCGCCTCGGCCTGGGCCTCTCGGGTGTCGGCGGCCCGCAGCGCCTCCTCGGACACGCTGGTGTCCATCTCCACGGTGACGACCCCGCGGTCGAGCTCACGGCTGACCTCGAAGCCGGCGTCCACGAAGACCCGGAGCATCGGCGCGTTGTCCGCGAGCACCTCGGCGGTGAACCGCCGGATGCCGGCGCTGCGGCCGAGCGCGGCCAGGTGCTCGAGCAGCAGGGTGCCCACGCCGTGACCGTGCAGCCGGTCGGCCACCAGGAAGGCGACCTCGGCCTCGTCCTCGAGTCGTTCGGCGGTCGCCAGGCCGACGAGCTCGTCGTCCTGCCAGAGCGCCAGCCCGAGCACCGAGCCCTCGTCGAGGTGCTGGATCAGGTGGTCGACGTAGGAGTGGCCGGCGGCGCGGCTCGCGCTGAAGAACCGCAGGCGGAGGCTGTCGAGACCGACGGTGTCGTGCAGCGTGAGGAGGGCCTCCCGATCGCCGCGCTCCAGCGTCCGCACCAGCGCCACGGACCCGTCGGCCAGCAGCACGTCCGCGGGCGCAGCCGTCGGCACCGGGAGCGCCGGCGTGGTCGAGTCTGTGGTCATCGGAGTCCTCCTCTGATCATGGTCCGGAGCGCCTCGGCTGCAGGGCAGGGTCGTTGTGCCCGCGGCGTGGGGGCCCCTCGGCCCTGTCCGCTCGCGGGTGCGCGCGTTGTGCTGGACGTGGGACGCTCGAGCAGCCTGTCGGGCGGCGTGGGCGCCCATGACCACAGGAGGGCTGCACGATGCTGGTACGGGACGTGATGACGACGGCCGTGGTGACCGTCCACCCGCAGACGCGGGTCAAGCGGGCCATCCAGCTGCTCCACGAGCACCAGGTCACCGCCCTGCCCGTCGTCGACGGCGACGACCGCCTGGTCGGCGTCCTCAGCGAGGCCGACGTGCTGCGCGGCGCCCTGCTGCCGGACCGGCGTACCCGCGAGATCCCGGTGCGCACCGAGGGCCGCACCACGCCGCTGCTGGTGCACGACGTGATGACCGCCCACCCGATGAGCGTGGCGGCGGACGCCGACCTCGCCGCGGCCGCGACCGTCCTGGTCGACACCCAGATCAAGAGCCTGCCGGTCGTCGACGGCGAGCGCGTCGTCGGCGTCGTGAGCCGGCGCGACGTGATCGCGGTGCTGGCGCGCAGCGACGAGCTGATCGAGGCCGAGCTCGACGAGCTGCTCCGCTCGGCCGAGGTCGAGTCGGTCGTCGAGGTGGTCGACGGCATCGCCCGGCTCGACGGCCCCCATGAACCGCACGCCCGCGAGATCGCCCGCGTGCTGGCCGGCACCGTCCCGGGTGTGGTCGGCGTCCTGTTCATCTGACCGCCGCGGTCCGGCGCCGCGGTCCCCGCCGCGTTCAGGGGGCCCTGGTGACCGGCAGCGAGGCCATCGGGTCCCAGCCCTGGCCCAACCGCCGTCCGGAGATCTCGGTCCACCGCATCCGC
>JAHEXO010000249.1 GCA_023252065.1 Nocardioides sp.
GCCGAAGCCCACCCCGGAGTAGGCCAGCGTCACGTAGCCACGCTGGGCGAGCCGCTTGCCCACGCCCGCCTGGCTCTCCTTGGACCCGTCGAAGCCGTTGGTGGTCAGCACCGCAGGTGCGGGGTGGGACCGGGTCGCGCCGTCGGGCCGGTAGAGGTCGAAGACGATGTTGCAGCGCTGCGCACCCTTCGGGCCGAGGTGCACCCACAGGTGCAGGGTCCGCTTGGTGTAGCCGGTCGACGCGAGCTTCCCGGACGCGACCGCGGTGCTGGCGGCCGTCGTGGCGGCGGTGCTCGTCGCCGTCGTCGCGGCCGTCACGGTGGCGCCGGCCACGGCCAGCGCAGCGAAGCCACCGACCAGGCGGAGGGGGAGCCGGACGGGGAGTCGCATGGTCACCTCGACGCCGCAGACGAGCTCCGACCCCGGTCGGGCACCACGGGTCCACCGGCCCGCGTGCGGTCTCGGATCCGGCGCGATGGAACCTACCCAGGAGTAGGTGAGCAGGTCGACGCCGGGTACGTCGGATCCCGGACGACCTTGGCACCGACGCTCGCGGGCCAGCATCCTGTACGACGTGCCGGCCCCACGAGAGCGCGTGAGATGACGTTCGTCCTCGCCATCGACCAGGGCACGTCCGGCACCAAGGCGATCGTCGCCGACGAGGCGGGCGTGGTCCGGTCGCTGGCCGAGGTCCCGCTGCAGCCGCGTTACCTCGACGGTGGCGGGGTCGAGCAGGACCCGGAGGCAATCTTCGACTCCGTCGTCGACGCGGGACGGCGCGCCGTCGCCGAGGCCGGGGTGGCGGTCGCGGCGGTCGCCCTGGCCAACCAGGGGGAGACGGTGCTGGCCTGGGACCGGGTCACCGGCCGGCCCCTGTCGGCGGCGATCGTGTGGCAGGACCGTCGCGCCGAGAGGGTCTGCGCCGGCCTGTCGGAGTCCGCTGACCGGGTCGCCGAGCTGACCGGCCTGGTCCTCGACCCCTACTTCTCGGCCCCCAAGCTGCGGTGGCTCCGTGACCAGGTGACCACCCAGGGTGTGGTGACCACGACCGACACCTGGCTGGTGCACCGGCTGTGCGGGGCGTTCGTCACCGACGCCTCGACCGCCAGCCGCTCGCTGGTCTTCGACGTCGACCGGGGCGTGTGGTCCGAGGAGCTCATCGAGCTGTTCGGGC
The DNA here is from genome assembly GCA_023252065.1 of Nocardioides sp. Next base: position 1,175 of record JAHEXO010000249.1, read on the forward strand.
TGGGAGCCGAGCCACTGCCGGAGATCGTGGCCAGCGACGACGTCGTCGGCGTGACCGGAGTCTTCGGCGGCAGCATCCCGGTCACCGGGCTGGTCGTGGACCAGCAGGCTGCGCTGCTGGCCGAGCGTTGCCTGGAGGCCGGCACGGCCAAGTGCACGTTCGGCACGGGGGCGTTCCTCCTGGCCCAGCTCGGGGAGGACGCCGTCCGCTCGTCCGCCGGCCTGACCACCTCGGTGGCCTGGCGCCTGCGTGACCACACGTCGTACTGCGTCGACGGGCAGGTCTACACCGCCGCCTCCGCCGTCCGCTGGGCCGTCGACCTCGGGCTGGTCACCTCCGCCGACCAGCTCGACGTCGTCGCCGAGCCGTCGAGTGACGGTGTGCTCTGCGTGCCCGCGCTCGCCGGGCTCGCAGCGCCGTGGTGGGACTCGCGGGCGACGGCGTCCTTCACAGGCATGACGCTGAGCAGCGGTCCCGGACACCTGGTCCGCGCCCTGCTCGAGGGGATCGCCGCACAGGTCGCGACCCTGACCGAGCTGGTCGCCCACGACCTCGGTCGGCCGCTCACGCGGCTGCGCGTCGACGGCGGTCTGACCCGCTCGCGCACCCTGATGCAGGCGCAGGCCGACCTGGCGCAGGTGCCGGTCGACGTCTACCCCTCCGCGCACGCCACGCCGCTCGGCGCGGCCGCCTGTGCCCGGCTGGCGCTCGAGCCGGGCCTGTCGCTCACCGAGGCGGTCGCACCCTGGGAGCCCGACCGTGTCTTCGAGCCCGCCTGGACACCCGACCGGGCCGAGGACCACATGGCGCGCTGGCGGGACGCCGTCGCGGCCGCGAGCACGCAGGACTCGGGGTGAACGGCGAACCGACGTTCGACGTCGCCGTCATCGGGGCCGGGATCGTCGGCTCCGCGATCGCCCGCGACCTGGCCGGCACCCACCTGCGCGTGGTCCTGGTCGAGGCCCGCGACGATGTCGGCGACGGCACGAGCAAGGCCAACACCGCCATCCTGCACACCGGCTTCGACGCCGAGCCGGGCACCTTGGAGTCGCGGCTGGTCGCTCGCGGCTACGACCTGCTCGGTCGGTACGCCGAGCAGACCGGGATCCCGGTGGAACAGACCGGCGCGGTGCTCGTCGCGTGGACCGACGAGGAGCTGTCCGCGCTGCCCGGGCTCCGGGCCAAGGCCGATGCCAACGGCTACGACGCGTGCGCCCTCGTCACCGCCGACGAGGTGTACGCCGCCGTGCCCGACCTCGGCCCGGGAGTGCTGGGCGGGCTGACGGTCCCGGGGGAGTCGATCATCTGCACCTGGACCACCAACCTGGCCCTCGCCACCGACGCCGTACGACGGGGGGCCGTGCTCCTGCGCGGACACCGGGTCGAGGCCGTGCGCCCTGCGTCCGACGAAGGCGCGACCGTCCTGGGCACGTCGCGCGGAGACGTCCGCGCCCGCTGGGTCGTCAACGCGGCCGGGCTGGGGGCCGACGACCTGGACCGGAGGTTCGGCCACGACCGGTTCACCATCACCCCGCGTCGCGGCGAGCTGTACGTGTTCGACAAGCTCGCCCGCCCGCGGGTCCCGCGGATCGTGCTCCCGGTGCCGTCGTCGCTCGGCAAGGGCGTGCTGGTCAGCCCGACCATCTACGGCAACGTGATGCTCGGGCCCACGGCGGAGGACCTCACCGACCGCACCGCCACCGGCACCTCCGAGAAGGGCCTGGCCACCTTGTGGGAGAAGGGCGGGCGGATCATGCCGAGCCTCCTCGAGGAGGAGGTCACCGCCACCTACGCCGGTCTCCGGGCCGCGATCGACGCCGACGACTACCTCGTCGACCTCGACGCCGGGCGGCGCTACCTGCTGGTCGGGGGCATCCGGTCCACCGGGCTCACCGCGGGGATGGCGATCGCCGAGCACGTCCGGGGGCTACTGGCCACGACGACCTGCCCGACCCACCGCAGATGCCCAACCTCGGCGAGGCCACCGGTCGGCCCTACGAGCAGGCGGACCGGATCGCTGCCGACCCGGCCTACGGACAGGTCGTCTGCTTCTGCGAGCGCGTGACCGCCGGCGAGATCCGCGACGCCTGCGCCTCCACCATCCCGCCGGCCGACCTCGACGGCCTGCGGCGCCGTACCCGCGCCATGAACGGCCGCTGCCAGGGCTTCTTCTGCGGAGCCCACGTGCGGGCCCTGCTCACCGCACGGGGGGTCACCTCATGACGCCCGACCTGCCCGTCGAGCGAATCCGGGTCGCGGTCGTCGGCGGCGGACCGTCCGGCCTCACGGCCGCGGCCGCCCTCGCCGGCCTGGTCGACGGCGAGGTGCGTGTCATCGAACGGGACGACGCGACCGGTGGCATCCCGCGGCACAGCGACCACCTCGGGTACGGCGTGCGTGACCTGCGCCGGTTCGTCTCCGGGCCGGCGTACGCGCGCCGCCTCACCGACACCGCCCGCGACGCAGGGGCCGTCTTGGAGACAGGCGCCCAGGTCACCGGCTGGGCCGGCGACCGGCGGATGCTCGTGACCTCGCCCCGGGGCCGGCACCTGGTCGAGGCCGACGCGGTCGTCCTCGCCACCGGCGCCCGCGAGCGCCCGCGCCCCGCTCGCCGGATCGCGGGCGACCGGCCCGATGGCGTGTACACGACCGGAGAGCTGCAGCAGCTCGTGCACCTCCTTCACGCCGGCGTCGGACGGCGCGCGGTCGTGGTCGGGGCAGAGCTGGTCAGCTGGTCGGCGGTGCTCACGCTGCGGGCGGCCGGGTGCCGCACCGTGGCGATGACGACCGGTGGCGACCGCTCCGAGGCCTACCTCGCCTTCCGCGCGCTCGGGAGGACCCTCCTGCGTACGCCGGTCCTGCCGCGCACGCGGGTGGTCCACGTCCGCGGCCGCGAACGCGTCGAGTCGGTGACCGTCGAGCACCTCGACACCGGTGTCCGCCGCGAGCTCGCCTGCGACACCGTGGTCACGACCGGCGACTGGGTCCCCGACCACGAGCTGGTCCGGCTGGGCACGATCGACCTCGACCGGGCGACGCTCGGACCCGTGGTGGACACCTCCCTCCGCACCTCGGCCACGGGGGTCTTCGCCGTGGGCAACTTGGTGCACCCGGTGGACACCGCGGACGGCGCGGCCCTCGACGGCCGGCACGTTGCTGCCGGAGTGCTCGCCCATCTGCAAGGCCGCAGCCCTGCTGCGGCGACGGTCGAGGTCGAGGTCGCGGCGCCGTTCCGCTGGGTGACACCCCAACGCCTCGTCCCCGGTGTCGAGGCGCCACGCGGTGACCTGCTGCTCTGGACCGACCGCTACCGCCGGTTCCCCGTCGTGCGTGCCGTGCAGGGCGGCCGGGTCCTGGCCCGCAAGCGGATCGCCTGGCCTGCAGCGCCCGGTCGGGTCTTCCGGGTCCCGGCCGACCTGGTCTCAACCGCCCTGCACACCGGCGGCCCCGTCGTCCTCCACCTCGAGGGCGGTGCGCAGGGCAGGGCCGAGGGCAGGGACGCACCATGACGGCCGAGGTCACTCCTCGCCCCATGCTGGTGCG
>JAHEXO010000250.1 GCA_023252065.1 Nocardioides sp.
CAGGCCGGATAGAGGGCGGCGAAGTCGTCGGGTGCCGTGCGGCAGACCCGAGGGTCGGGCTCGACCAGCGGCGCGCCGGCCAGCTCCATGTGGGGCTGGTCCCACCGCGTCTCCCGGGCCGGTCCCCAGCTCTCGGAGACCGTGTCCCACAGCGGCCACACCTGGTCCTGGAGCCCGACGATCGTCACCACCGAGCGTGGCCGGGTCAGCGCCCGCTCGCCGAACGCGCGGGCGTCGTCGGGCGAGCACTCGACCGGCACCAGGTTGGCCCCGACGTGGCAGCCGGCGACGAGGCGGCCCGCGTCGTAGCGGCCCCACATCTCACCGGCCAGCAACCGGGTCTCGAGATTGGTGCTGCGGGCGCGGTACTCGGCGAAGGCGTTGACCACGGGGTCGTGGGCGGCGAGGGCCAGGAAGTCGGGCAGGTCGGCAGGTCCGAGCACGCTCACTCCGTGGCGCGCGCGGAACCTCGACAAGGTCACGCCTTGAGCCTACGCGTCAGGCTGCCTGCCCGCGGCCGGACCCGCGCGCTCAGGGCTTCCACCAGCCGGTGTTGTAGACGTCGAGCCCGAAGACCGGCAACCCGGCCTGCTGGGCCATCCCGATCTTGGGCAGCCGGTAGAGCTCCTCGAGCGAGGCGAGGAGCGAGTAGTGGTTGTAGGGCGTGGTGCTCCACGTGTCGGGGCGGGTCCAGCGCGAGATCACCAGGGCGCCGACCCTGCCGCCGCCGGGCCCGGAGAGCCCAGGAGTCGTGGTGTTCGGTCCGGTCTGCTCACCGCAGCAGGCCGTGGAGTCGATGAACGGGCTGTCGGACTCGTCGGCGGTGATCACGAGCATCCCGTTGTAGCGGAACGCCGGTGACGCGAGGATCCGCGGGGCCCAGACCTTGAGGAACGCGTCGAAGCGGGCCAGACCGCCGGGCTTGCCGTCGGCGCACGGGTTGTCGTGCCCGTCGCGGCACAGGTCGGGCGTGATGTAGACCAGCTGGGGCGTCGTACGGGCGTGGCGGAGCCGCTTGGTCAGCTCTCCCAGCGGCTTGACGTGCACCGCGCAGTAGGTCCGGTTGTCGATGATCGAGTGGAAGTACATGAACGGGTTGTGCCGCACGGCGTAGTTGTGGTGCGGTGTCGCGGTGTGCGTCGTGTCGGCGGTGCCGATGGCCGGGTGGCTGCAGGGCTTGGGCATCTGCTCCATGTAGCCCTTCCAGCTCATGTGAGCGCTGCTCATCTGCCGGGGCAGGGTCGGGATGCCCTTGGGGTAGACGCAGCCGCTGCCGACCGCCTGCCCGGACGGGTCCACCGGCGCCGTCGAGGTGAACTCGGAGAACGTCACGCAGTCGAACTGGGTGCTCAGGTTGGGTGCCTGGCCCGAGATCTGCGCGATGTAGTTGGGCAGGGAGTTGTGGGCCGTCCCGTAGTAGGAGTTGAGCAGGACGCCCTTCTGACGCAGGTGGCGCGCGAGGTAGTGCGCCTTCGAGCCGGCGCCCCAGGTCTCGGCGTACCCCCTGTTCTCGAAGTTGATGACGAAGACGTGCTTGACCGGAGGCACGTATGTCGGGCGCGGCGGGCGGCTGCTCGAGGCCCTCGCAGCGGCGCCGGCCCGCACCGTGGTGGAGCCGGCGGACGCGCCCGCGCTCTGGGACGCGGTGGCCGAGACCAGCAGGGCCGAGACGGCGAGCGTGGCCACGGCCACCAGACGACGGACGGTCATCGCGGTGCGCCGCCTTCCTGCCGGAGGATGTGATCTCGCAGGCCTTCCCACTCGGCATACTCCGGGCCGCCCTTCTCCGCCGCCGGCGACGCCCCGCAGGCGGTCGGGGTGAACGGCGGCACGACGTAGGGGGAGAAGGAGGTGTCCTTGTCGGCGAAGTCGAGGGCCAGCGCGAGGTTGCGGGCGTAGTGGTCGCGGGGCGTCAGCGACTTCAGGCCCCAGCGCCACTCGATCAGCTTCAGGATCGAGGTGTGGTCGTAGACCGCGTGGTCGACGTGGCCGCGCCTGGCGAACGGGGACACGAGCACCGTCGGCACCCGGAACCCGCGCAGGGCGGTCGTCGAGGACACGTCGTGGGCCCTGCCCGGCGCCACGTGGTCGAAGAAGCCGCCCCACTCGTCGTAGGTGAAGACCAGGACCGTGTCGGGCCACGCCGGGCTCGCGGTGACGGCGGCGTAGACCTGGTTCATGAAGTCCTCGCCGGCCCGGATGTCGGCGTGCGGGTGGTCGTCGTTGGAGACACCGCTCTCCTCACCGGTGAAGCGCGGGTCGATGTAGGAGACCGAGGGCAGGTCGCCGGCCGCCGCGTCGGTGAGGAACTGGGTGAACGGCCGCTTGTTCGTCGGTCCGTGCTTGAGGAGGACCGGGAACAGCGGGAACGAGTCTGCGTAGTAGTAGGCGTGCGAGACACCCTTGGCGATCAGCCGGCTCCAGATGGTCGGGTAGGGGAACGGCTGGCTGAGCGGGCGGTCGCCGTTGTGGAGCCGGTCCGTGCGACCGCCGTGCAGGTAGAAGCGGTTGGGGTAGGTCTCGGCCATCACGGCCGAGAAGTAGCGGTCGAACGTCGTCCAGTCGGGCACCGCGCTGCCGAGGAAGGCGAGGTCGGCCTGCTCGTAGTAGCCGATCGAGAGGCTGTCGTTCTGCCCGGTCCGCAGCCAGCCGTTGCACCTCCCGCCGTTGAGCTCGACCCGGCCGCCCTCAAAGCTGTGGTCGGGGTCGTTGAAGCCGCACGACGCGGTGATGTCGAGGTGGTGCGTGGGGTGTCGTACGCCGTATCGGTCGACGTAGCTGAGCCCGGCCTGCTTGCCGTCGGCCCCCGGCAGCCACCCGAGGAAGTGGTCGAACGAGCGGTTCTCCATCATCACCACGACCACGTGCTTGATCCCGGACCTGCCGGGCGCCGGAAGCGTGGTCGCCGCCTCCGCGGATTCACCCAGCATGCGGTAGCCGCCGGCAGCGGTCACCAGCCCGGCTGCCCCGGTCGCCCCCAACAACGTTCGCCGCGTAACAGTCACGGGTGAACTATCGGCCACCCGCGGCCAGATGTCACCCGTCGACACCCCGTCGGCGCGCGGCGTCCTACCCCCGACCGACGAAGGTCACGAGGCCCTGAAGACGTCGGGGCCGAAGGTGTGTGTCGCGCTGCCGGCGTAACCGAGCAGGGGCAGCCCGAACAGCTTCTCCATGGTGGCCAGCAGCGAGTAGTGGTTGTAGGTCGTGGTGCTGGTGGTGCCGCCCACGACGTAGGGCGAGAGGACCAGTGCACCGATCCGGCCGCCGCCCATGCCGGTGATGCCCGGCCGGGGCGCGTTGGGGCCGGGGCCTTCGCCGCAGCAGGCCGCGGCCGAGCTGTCGGACTCGTCGGCGGTGATGACCAGCATGCCGTCCTGCTGGTATGCCGGTGAGCCGAGGATCCGGGGCACCCAGGTCTTCAGGAAGCTGTTCACCCCGCGGAGGCCACCGGGCCCACGGTCGGCACAGGTGCGGTCGTGGCCGTCGTGGCACAGGTCGGGGGTGATGTAGGTGAGCGCCCGGGTCGTCGAGACCTGCCCGAGGTCTGCGCCCAGGGCCGAGAGCGGCTTGACGTGCGCCTTGCAGGAGGCCGGGTGGCCGGTGATCGAGCGGAAGTAGACGAAGGGGTTGTGCCGGGTGGCGTACTGCTCACCGGGCTTGGCGACGTGCCACGGGTCGACCGCCCCGAGCCTGGGGTGCTGGCAGGGCGTGGCCATGTCCTGCAGGTAGCCGCGCCAGCCGAGGCCGGCGGCACCGAGCTGGCCCGCGATGGTCTTCACCGAGGCCGGGTAGACGCAGCCGTTGCCCACGACCTGCTGGGGCGCCACGATCCGGCCCGTGCCCTTGAACGCGGTGTAGCGGCCACAGTCGTGCTGGATCGCGTAGTCGGGGCCCTGACCGGAGATCTGGGCGAGGTAGTTGCCCAGGCTGTGGTGGGCGGTGCCGTAGTAGTTCTTCAGCAGGACGCCCTTCGCGCGCAGCGTCCGGGACAGGTAGGGCGCCCGGGAGTAGGGACCCCAGGTGGAGCGGAAGCTCTTGTTCTCGATGTTGATCACGAAGACGTGACCGACCTGGGGCGTGGCCGCTCGGTGGGCGGCGGCCGCGACCGCGCGGTCACCCGGCGGCGCGGGCCGGTCGGCGGAGGGGCGCAGGGCGACGGTGAGGACCACGCCGAGGACCACGAGCGCCGTACCGAGGACGGCGAGCCCTCGCGCGCGGGGACGCATGGGGTCAGCTGACGGAGACACTGGCCGCCGCGCCCTCGACGGGCTCCATGCCCTCGGCGATACGCATCGCCTCCTCGATCAGGGTCTCCACGATCTGCGCCTCGGGGACGGTCTTGATGACCTCGCCCCGGACGAAGATCTGGCCCTTGCCGTTGCCCGAGGCGACGCCGAGGTCGGCCTCACGGGCCTCGCCTGGTCCGTTGACGACACAGCCCATGACGGCCACGCGGAGCGGGACCTCCATGCCCTCGAGGCCCGCGGTGACCCGCTCGGCCAGGGTGTAGACGTCGACCTGGGCGCGGCCGCAGGACGGGCAGGAGACGATCTCGAGCTTGCGCGGCCGGAGGTTGAGCGACTGGAGGATCTGGATCCCGACCTTGACCTCCTCTACGGGAGGAGCAGAAAGGGAGACCCGGATCGTGTCGCCGATGCCCTGGCTGAGCAGCGCGCCGAAGGCGACCCCGGACTTGATGGTGCCCTG
>JAHEXO010000251.1 GCA_023252065.1 Nocardioides sp.
CCGAGATCGGTGAGGAGCACGTCGTGGTCGGGCTCGGCCGCGGCCGCGAGGGCCGCAAGGCGTGGACGTCCGCCACGCTCTACGACGCCGACGGACGCGTCGTGGGCACGGCCGAGCACCTCTGGGTCGAGGTCGACCCCGCGGACTTCGCGTGACGGACCCGGCGCCGTGGTGGCGGGAGGCCGTCGTCTACCAGGTCTACGTCCGCAGCTTCGCCGACTCCGACGGCGACGGTCTCGGCGACCTCCCCGGGATCACCGCCCACCTGCCCTACCTGCGTGACCTCGGCGTCGACGCGGTCTGGCTGACGCCGTTCTACCCCTCGCCCCAGCATGACGCCGGCTACGACGTAACCGACTACCGCGGCGTCGACCCGCGCTTCGGTCGGTTGGGCGACGCGGAGGCGCTGCTGCGCCGCGCCCACGAGCTGGGCCTGAAGGTGATCATCGACCTGGTGCCCAACCACACCTCCTCCGACCACGAGTGGTTCCGCCTCGCCCTTGCGAGTGGCCCCGGCAGCCCGGAGCGGGCGCGCTACCTGTTCCGCGAGGGCCGGGGGCGGCAGGGCGAGCGCCCGCCGAACAACTGGCAGTCGGTCTTCGGCGGCCCGGCCTGGACCCGGGTGGCCGACGGCGAGTGGTACCTCCACCTCTTCGACACCTCTCAGCCCGACCTCGACTGGCGCAACCCCGAGGTCGCGGCGATGTTCGAGGACGTCCTCCGGTTCTGGCTCGACCGTGGCGTCGACGGGTTCCGCGTCGACGTGGCCCACGGGCTGCTCAAGGAGGCGAGCCTGCGTGATCAGCGCGGCGAGAGCCGGCATCCCGGACCCGGCCGGGCAGCCGCCGAGCGCGGCCTGCTGGAGCCGCCCGAGCACGACGACCCGATGTGGGACCAGCCCGAGGTGCACGCCGTCTACCGCGCCTGGCACCGCGTCCTCGCGTCGTACGACGGCGACCGGATGGCGGTGGCCGAGGCCTGGGCACCGACCGCCGAGGCGATGGCCCGCTACGTGCGGCCCGACGAGCTCCAGCAGACGTTCAACTTCGCCTGGCTCCTGGCTCCTTGGTCGGCGGCCGCTTTCGCGGACGTCGTCGAGGAGACGCTCGAGGCGTTCTCGGCGACGCACGCGGCGCCCACCTGGGTGCTGTCCAACCACGACGCCGCGCGACACCCGACCCGCTACGGCGGCGGCGCGGTCGGGCTCGCCCGTGCGAGGGCCGCGACGCTCACGATGCTGGCACTGCCTGGCTCGGCCTACCTCTACCAGGGCGAGGAGCTGGGGCTGGAGCAGGTCGACGTACCGCCCGAGCAGCGGCAGGACCCCCTGTGGTTGCGCACCGGCCGGGTCGGCCGCGACGGCTGCCGGGTGCCCATCCCGTGGCGCGGCACCCGCCCGCCGTACGGCTTCAGTCCGGCCGGCACCCGCACCTGGCTGGAGATGCCCGACGACTGGGCCGGCCTCACCGTCGCTGCCCAGCGGAAGGAGCCGGGCTCGATGTGGGCGTTCTACAGGGACGCGCTCCGGGCCCGGCGCGAGCTGCAGGGCCTGCCCGACGACGTCGTGTTGAGCCGTCGCAGATCCACGGTGCTGGAGCTGCGACGCGGGCCGCTCGTCGTCGTGTGCAACTGCGGGCGCCGACCGGTGCGGCTGCCGCCCGGCGACGTCGTATTGACGAGCGGGCCGCTCCACGGCAGCCTGCTGCCACCGGACACCGCCGCCTGGGTGTGCGCGCCTGGGTGACGCAGGCAGCCCACGACGTAGGACGAAGGACTGTTGCGCAACGGCGCCGGGCACGGTTCCCTCAGACCGTGAAGCACGTCGACCGGATCCCCGACCCTGCCATGCACCAGATGGGGCTGCGCGAGTTCATCGACGCCCTCGCCCGCGAGGGCTACACGGTGCGCGACGACCATGGTGACGACCCGATGCTGATCACGCCCGACGGCAAGGCCGTGGAGACGTGGCGCGAGGACTACCCCTACTCCAAGCTGATGAGCCGCAACGACTACGAGGTGGAGAAGTACCTCCTCCAGATCGAGCTGCTCAAGTTCCAGTACTACGCCCAGGACACCGGGGGTCGGCACGTGGTCGTCTTCGAGGGCCGGGACGCGGCCGGCAAGGGCGGCACGATCAAGAGGTTCATGGAGCACCTCAACCCGCGCTCGGCCCGGGTCGTCGCGCTGACCAAGCCGACGACCACGGAGACGGGTCAGTGGTACTTCCAGCGCTACACCTCCCACCTGCCCACCCGCGGCGACATCGTGATGTTCGACCGCTCCTGGTACAACCGAGCCGGCGTCGAACGGGTGATGGGCTTCTGCGAGGAGGACGAGTACCAGACCTTCATGACCCAGGCGCCGCTCTTCGAGGAGATGCTGGTCGACTCCGGGATCCAGCTGACCAAGCTGTGGTTCTCGGTGACCCAGCAGGAGCAGCGGACCCGCTTCGCGATCCGGCAGATCGACCCGGTCCGGCGCTGGAAGCTGTCGCCGATGGACCTGGAGAGCCTCGACAAGTGGGACGCCTACACCGAGGCCAAGGAGGAGATGTTCCTCCGCACCGACACCGACCACGCGCCCTGGCACACGATCAAGAGCAACGACAAGAAGCGCGCCCGGGTCAACGCCCTGCGGCTCTTCCTCAGCCTGGTCGACTACGAGGGCAAGGACGAGCAGGTGGTGCTCAAGCCCGACGACAAGCTGGTCCAGCGCGGCCGCGACGCCGCGGGCGACTGAGCGGCGCGGCCGGCGTACGGCGGGTGGGGCCGCTCAGTCGCTGTAACGCTCCGTTACCCACGCATGGGCGCCCCCGTGCGGGCGCGCCAGCGCAGATAACGGAGCGTTACAGCGGAGGGCGATCAGTCGAGGGCGGAGTTGTACCGGGCGAGGCTGGTGACGAACTCGCGGAGGTCGTCCTCGGACCACTCCGAGAGCTGCTCGTCGAGCCACCGGCGGCGGTCGCGGTTGATCGACTCCAGCCGGTGTACGGCGTCGGGGCTGGCGGAGACCAGCGTGGCGCGGCCGTCCTCGGGGTCGGGGGTGCGCTCGAGCAGGCCGAGGTCGCCCAGGTGCTGCACCTGGCGGCTGATCGCACCCTTGTCGACCCCGAACCGCTCCGAGAGCACCGACGAGCGCTGCGGCCCTGAGGTCGCCAGATAGTTGAGCATCAGGTACGACGCGGGCTGGAGGTCGGGATGGACGGCACGGGCGCGCTCACCGATGACGCGCTTGACCCGCCGGATCAGCACGCCGACCTCCTGCTCGAGGCGGCCGAGCTCGTCAGCCCTCGACACGACTTCCCACTCCCTCGTAGCTCCTGCCCGCCGGCTCGAGCACCTCGACCTCGTCGGCCCGGTGGATCGTGGTGCGCAGCGGGACCTCCTTGATGAAGACCACGCACACCAGCGCCAGTGCGGCGAACGGTAGCGCGACCAGGAACACGTGTCCGGTAGCCGTCCCGAAGGCCTGCTCGAACAGCGTCCGCACCGGCGCCGGGAGGGTTGCCAGGTCGGGGATCTGGTGGCTCTGGCCGGCCGAGGCCGTCTGGCCCATCGCGGCCAGGCCGGCGGTGACCTTCGCCGCGACCTGGTGGCTGAGCACCGCGCCGAGCGCGGCCACGCCGATCGAGCCGCCGAGGCTGCGGGAGAAGGCGACCAGCGAGCTGGCCGCACCCATGTCGGCCTGGGCGGCGTTGTTCTGGACCGACAGCACCAGGTTCTGCATCGTGGCCCCGAGGCCGAGGCCGAGCACGGCCATGTCGACGGCCAGGACCCAGAGCGGGGTGACCGCGTCGATCTGCGACAGGAGTGCCACACCGGCCACGACGGCGACCATGCCGCCGACCAGGTAGCGCTTCCAGGTGCCGGTGCGGGTGATGATCCGGCCGGTCACCATGCTCGAGATCACCAGGCCGCCGACCATGAAGACGGTCATCAGGCCGGCCCGCGTGGGGCTCATGCCGCGGGCGATCTGGAAGTACTGGCTGAGGTAGACCGTGGCCCCGAACATCGCGATGCCGACCATCATCGACGCACCGGTGGCCAGCGCCGTCGTCCGGTCGCGGAAGAGGCGCAGGGGGATGATCGGGTCGACCGCGACGCGCGCCTCGACGTAGACCGCGGCGGCGATCACGGCGAGCCCGCCGACCACGAGTGCCCCGCTCACGGCCGAGGTCCAGCCGAACTGGTTGCCGGCGAGGGTGACCCAGATCAGCAGGATGCTGACGCCACCCATCAGCAGCGTGGCGCCGAGGTAGTCGATGGTGGCCCTCCCCGAGGTACGGCGTGCGACGGGCAGGTGCAGCGTCTTCTGCAGGAGCACGAACGCCGCCACGGCGACGGGGATGCCGACGTAGAAGCACCAGCGCCAGCCCAGGCCGGGGGTGTCGACGATGACACCGCCGATGAGCGGGCCGCTCAGGGTGGCGGTGGCGAAGACGGCGCCGATGTAGCCGCTGTAGCGGCCACGTTCGCGTGGCGTGACCATGCTCGCGATCACGACCTGGACGAGCGCGGTCAGGCCGCCGACGCCGAGGCCTTGGACGGCCCGGGCGCCGATCAGGATGCCCATGTTGGCGGCGGTCCCGGCGATCAGCGAGCCGATCACGTAGATGACCAGCGCGGTCTGCACCAGCGCCTTCTTGGAGAACTGGTCGGACAGCTTCCCCCAGATCGGCGTGGTCGCTGTCATCGTGAGCAGGGTG
>JAHEXO010000252.1 GCA_023252065.1 Nocardioides sp.
ACGTCCTCGCCCACCAGGTCGCCGCCCACCAGCTGTGAGCCGAAGAGCTTCTCCTCGCCGCCCTTCATGCCGGCGAGGGCCTCGTCGAGGCCGTCGATCATGCCGCCGCGGCCGACCCGGTAGGACATCCCGGAGACCTCGGCGCCCTCGACGGGCTCGCCGCCCTGGGTGGCGACCAGGTCGATCACCACGAAGTCGCCGTCCTGGGCCGGGCGGTCGACGTCGGTGAGGGTGCCGAAGCGCTCACGGAGCGCGTCGACCTGCTCGGTCACGTCGTCGTCACTGACCTCGACGTCCTCGACCTCGGCGACCAGTCCGTGCCAGTCAGGCACCTCGATCTCGGGCCGGACGTCGACCTCGGCGGTGAACTCGATCGCCTCGTTGTCCTCCATCCGGGTGACCTCGATGTCCGGCTGCGCCAGCGGCTGGAGGTCGTGCGTCTGCAGCGCCTCGACGTACTTCTGCGGCACGACCTCGTTGATCGCCTGCTCCAGCACGGCGCCGCGCCCGACCTGACGGTCGATCACCATCGGCGGGACCTTGCCGCGGCGGAAGCCCGGCACGTTGATCTGCTCGGCGATGGTCTTGTACGCCTTGTCGAGGCTCGGCTTGAGCTCCTCGAAGGGGACCTCGACGGTGAGCTTGGCTCGGGTCGGGCCCAAGGTCTCGACGGCGCTCTTCACTGCTGTTCTCCTCTATTCACCGAGCATGCGGGACGGGGTACGGCGGCAGGCGCGGACCGGCTCGGCGGGACCGGGGGGCACGGCGCAGGGAGCCGCTCGTACGGCGCTCCCCAGCGTAGGGCACCTCCGAAGGGCAGTCCTAACTGCCGCCGAGCGCCTCTCGGAGCCGATCACCGAGGGCCTTCCCGTCGGGGCCGACACCGGCGACCTCCTCCGAGAACTCACCATCGACCCGACCAAGGACTACCAACCACTCCACCGACCACCCGGCCCACCCAAAGGCCGACCACTCAAGAAGCCCTGAAATGCAACGATGTCCCGAGACACCTGTCAACGGTGTCGCGGGACATCGCACTGGTCGGGGCGACAGGACTCGAACCTGCGATCTCCTGCTCCCAAAGCAGGCGCGCTAGCCACTACGCTACGCCCCGCACGGCACCTCCCGACCTCCCCTGAAAGTCAACGGCGAGGGGCCGGAAACCACCTGCGAGCGGACGACGGGAATCGAACCCGCGTCATCAGTTTGGAAGACTGAGGCTCTACCATTGAGCTACGTCCGCGCACGGCCCGCGAGCCGAGCCCCGACGTGTTCTCGAGCCCTCCCCGCATGACGCGCGTGGTCATGGTGCCACACCCGAGGGTAGGTCCTCCAAACGGTCTGCGGGCCCCGCTCAGTCGCGCCAGACGACCAGGAGCGCCCGGTCGTCGGCGCGGGAGCCGGCGCTGTCGACGAGCATCGCCGCACCGCCGGAGAAGTTGCTGCGCAGCCGCCGGTCGGCCTGCCCGATCAGCCGGTCGATGCCGATGCCGATGTCTTCCCGGCGGCTCTCGACCATGCCGTCGGTGTAGAGCATGAGCGCGTCGCCGGGCCGGAGCGTGCCGGTCGCGCCGCGGAACTCGCCCTCCTCCATCAGGCCGAGCATCGGCCCCTCGGAGTCGACCGGCGCCCAGCGGCCCGCGCCGGCCCGCCAGTGGAGCGCCGGGGGATGGCCGGCCGTCCAGACCCGGAAGTCACCACCGGCCAGGTCGACGCTGAGGTGGATGGCGGTGGCGAAGCCGTCCTGCCAGGGGTGGTTGATCAGATAGGCGTTGGTGGCGGGCAGGAAGTCGGCCGGGTCGACCGCGGTCACCAGGCCGCCCATGGCACCGGCCAGCAGCAGCGCGCGGGTGCCGGCCCGGTCGCCCTTGCCCGACACGTCGACGACCGACACGTCGAGCCGTCCGGTCGCCACGTCACCGACGACGAAGAAGTCACCGGAGAAGCGGGTGCCTCCCGCGGAGCGGATCTCGGACTCGGCGTGCCACGGCGGGGGCAGGTCGGGCAGCACGCCCTGCCCCTGGATCCGGTCGCTGAGCTCGGTCAGCATCGACTCCCCCATCGTCCCGGCGATGCCGAGGCGGGACCGGCGGAACGAGGTCAGCATGATCACGAACGCGAGCAGGAACAGGACCGCGACGGTGAAGACCGTGCGGTTGTTGAAGTTGGGCACCCGCGGCAGGGCGAGGGTGAGCAGCACGACGTTGTAGACGACGTACCAGGGCAGCTCACGCGGACCGAGGAACAGGCTCCCGATCACCAGCGGCAGGACGATGGCGGTGATGGAGACGTAGTCGGGGAAGGCCAGCATCGCGAGCCCGACGAGCGTGGCGAACAGGAAGAAGAAGGCGAACGACAGCCGCTCCGGCTCGGGACCGGCGTCTAACCACGGCTTGCGGCGACGGCGCGCACGACCGGGTGCGGGCTCCGGCCCGGATGCGGAGGTCCCAGAGGTCACAGTGGTCATGGTCAGCGTCCCGTCCCGCGGTGTCCGGTGGCCACTGTAGAGCCACGCGAGCGGAACCGGCGCTGACAGCGCGGGCACCAGAAGATGTTGCGCCCGACCAGCACGTCGGTGCGGACCAGGCTGCCGCACACCAGGCACGGCTGTCCGGTACGCCGGTAGACGTAGACCTCTCCCCCGTGGTCGTCGCGACGGGGCGGCCGACCCATCGCCTCGGGGGTGTGCTCGGGTCGGACGGTGTCGATGCGGCCGGTGCGGACGCCCTCGGCCATCAACTCGACCAGGTCGTCCCAGATCGCGCGCCACTGGCCGACCCGCAGCGTGTTGCCGGGCCGTAGCGGGTGGATCTTGTGGCGGAACAGGACCTCGGCCCGGTAGACGTTGCCCACGCCTCCCAGGACGCCCTGGTCCATCAGCAGGTCACCGATCGTGCGGGGGCTCCGGGAGATGCGGGCCCAGGCCCGGGACGGGTCGGCGTCGGCACGCAGGGGGTCGGGGCCGAGCTTGGCGACCACCTCGTCACGCCGGGCCCCGGTGACCAGGGCGCACTGGGTGGCGCCCCGCAGGTCGGCGTACGACGGGTGGTCGGGGAAGCGGGCCCCGCCGACCAGGCGCAGCCGGACCTGCCCGACCGGCGCCGGCACCTCGCCGGCGTCGCGATGGACGTCGAAGGCGCCGATCAGCCCGAGGTGGATGTGGACGACCCGGTCGGCGTCGAAGTCGAGGAAGAGGTGCTTCCCGGCACTCTCGGCCGCGAGCAGGGTCGTGCCGTCGAGCTGGGCCGCCTCTGCGCCGAACCTCCCCTGCGGACTGCTGACCCGGACCGGGTGTCCGGCGAACGCGTCGGTGAGCGCGGTGGCGAGGCGGTGGAGGGTGTGGCCCTCAGGCATGGACCTGGGAGTCGGGCATCGGCGGGAGGTCGCCGGTCTGCTCGTAGTCGGTGAGCATCGCGATCCGGCGCTCGTGCCGCTCCTCGGCCGAGAACGGGGTGGCGAGGAACAGCTCGACGAAGCGGGTCATCTCGTCGAGGGTGTGCATCCGGCCACCCACCGAGATCACGTTGGCGTCGTTGTGCTGGCGCGCCAGCAGGGCGGTCTCCTCGCTCCACACGAGCGCGGCCCGCACCCCTTTGACCTTGTTGGCCGCCATCTGCTCGCCGTTGCCGGAGCCGCCGATCACCACCCCGAGGCTGCCGGGGTCGGCGACGACCCCTGCGCCGGCACGCAGGCAGAAGACGGGGTAGTCGTCGACGGCGTCGTAGACGAACGCCCCGTGGTCGACGGGCTCGTGGCCGTGGTCGGTGAGCCACTGGACGAGGTGTTGCTTGAGGTCGAGACCGGCATGGTCGGTGCCGAGGTGGACGCGCATGGGGTCAGTGTTCCAGCACCCCCCGACAGCGGGCAGCCCGAAGGCGCCAAAGTGGATGGACACGCGCCCTCGTCGACGGGTTTCCTGGTGGCCATGTCCGACACGCAGCGCGCCGACTACCGAGTGGACCGCGCGACCGACCCCGAGCGCTTCCTGGCCTCCGACAAGCTGGTCTGGTTCGACACGCTGAGCCAGGACCCCCTCGACCTCCAGCTGATCGGCGTCCCCGAGGACCAGCGCTTCGCCGCCGAGGTGTCTGGCGACGACGAGGGCGACCCCGCGACGTACCCCGGCATCTACGGCGTGCGGCCGATGCAGCTGTCGGTGCCCGACGGCGCCGGCGCAGGGCGCGCCCTCGAGATGGCCGGCCTGACCTGGGTCGGCGTCCACCCCGACCACCGCCGGCGCGGGATCCTCACCGCGATGATGCGGCACCACTTCGAGCAGGCCCACCGCGAGGGCGTCGTCGTCTCCGGCCTCCACGCCAGCGAGCCGGGCATCTACGGCCGGCACGGCTACGGCCTCGCCTCCCTCGAGCTGAGCATCGAGCTCGGCCGGGGCACCACGCTGACCGCGCCGCACCTCGACGCCGAGGCCGAGGCCATCACCACGCGGTTCGCGACGGTCGACGACGAGGGCGTGGCGCAGCGACGCCGCCAGGTCGACCTCGACCTGCTGGCCACCAACGTCGGCACCGTGGTCGGCGACGACGGGTTCTACACCGAGCTCAGCCGGATCTCGTCCGAGGAGCGGCTCCGGGAGGGTGAGCCGGCGCGAGTGCTCTTCGCGGTCCGCGACGGACGCGACGTCGGCTACGTCGTGTTCACCCGCACCCACAAGTGGCCCAACTCCCGCCCGG
>JAHEXO010000253.1 GCA_023252065.1 Nocardioides sp.
AGCTGAACATGGAGCTGATGGCCAAGATCGCCAAGGCCACCAAGGACGCCGCCGAGCGCGACGGCACGCCGTACGACGAGCACCCCGGCGGCGCGGTGGTGGCCCGCATGATCGAGCTCGGCCGCACCTCGCGGCTCAAGGGCGCGGGCTTCTACGACTACGAGGACGGCCGGCGCACCCACCTGTGGCCAGGCCTCGCCGAGGAGTTCCCGGTCGCTGCCGAGCAGATCCCCTTCGCCGACGTGAAGGACCGGATGATGTTCATCGAGGCGATCGAGACCGCGAAGTGCTTCGAGGAAGGTGTCATCGAGTCCTCGGCCGCGGCCAACATCGGCTCGATCATGGGCATCGGCTTCCCCGCGAACTCAGGGGGCGCCGCGCAGTTCATGACCGGCTACCAGGCCCTCGACGACCAGGGTGAGGCCACCGGCCCGATCGGGCTCGCTGCCTTCGTGGCCCGGGCCGACGAGCTCGCCGACCGCTACGGCGAGAGGTTCCGGCCGACGGCCTACCTGCGCGACCTGGCGACGAGCGGCGGCCGCTTCCCGTCCTGACGCCCGACCCCCGGTCCGGCCACCTCACACGAAGATGCAGAACGGGTGGCCCGAGGGGTCGGCCAGCACGTAGAGCGGCTCGTCGGGATCCTCGGAGCTGTCGAGCAGCAGCCGCGCGCCAAGGGCCTCGGCCCGCGCCCGGTGACGCTCGAGCTCCTCGACGCTCTCCACGGTGAAGTCCATGTGCAGCTGCATCGGTACGTCGTGCTCGGGCCAGGTGGTCGGGGTGAGCTCCTTGACCAGCTGGACGGCCAGCACGCGTCGCCCACCCGGCTCCTGCAGCACCACCCAGTCGGTGTCGTCGGCGGAGCCGTCGGTGGGCGGCTCGTCGCCCGGCCGGTAGTCGAGCCCGAGCAGCTCGCGGTAGAACTCAGCGAGCCCGCGCAGGTCGGTGGTGTCCAGAGCAGTGCCGAGGTACCTCGGGAACGTCGCCATGCGCCCCATCGTGCCAGGCGGGTCCGGTCACGTCACCTGTCGCGCGGCGTGCGCGCCGCCGCCGGCGTGCACCTCCGGCACGGAGTGGAACAGGTAGACCCCGCGGACGTGCTCGGCGTCGACCGCCGAGGTCAGCGGTGCGGTCGGGTCGTCCGGGTCGATCGGCCACCACGCGACGTGCTCCAGGTGCCAGCCCAGCTCCTCGATCTGGCCGAGCAGGTCGTAGGTGTGCCGCGCCCGCCGTCCGGTGCCGGGCACTGCGGACTCGGCATAGGCCGCGATGGCCGAGTCGTCCAGCTCGATCTGGAAGAAGTGGTCGCCCCGCAGCTTCGCCCGGGCTGCCTGCCCGACCGGCGAGGCCCAGAACAGGCTGTCGGCACCCGTGTCGACGCCACCGCCGACGGAGTCCCCCGCCTGCGGCTCGTCCTCGCGCATCCGATGCCGTCCCATGAATGTCCTCCCCCCGGGACCATGGCCAGCTACAGCACGATAGGTCGCCGCCCCCTGCGCTGCCGAGAGGCGGGCGAAAAACTTTACGTTTTCCCAGTGCAGGACGCGTGAGCGCTGCGAGACTTCTCGGGTGAACCAACCCGTCGTCGACGTGCAGGGTCTGCACGTCCGTTTCGGCGACGTCGAGGCCGTCGCCGGTATCGACCTCCAGGCGTACGCCGGCCAGGCCACCGCGCTGCTCGGGCGCAACGGTGCCGGCAAGTCCACGACCATGCGCGTGCTCGCCGGAGTCGTCCCGCCGACCGCCGGCACGGTGTCCGTGGCCGGGCTGGACATCCGCCGCGACACCCTCGCCGTCAAGCAGATCTGCGGCTACTGCCCCGACGTCGGCGGCCTGGTGCCGCGGGCGACGCCCTGGGAGCACCTGCAGCTCAGCGCCCGGCTCCGCCGCCTCGACGACTGGGAGGACCGCGCCCGCGACCTGCTCGAGCGCTTCGAGCTCGGCGACGTGATGAACCGCGTCACCGGCGGCTTCTCCCATGGCATGGGCCGGCGTCTCTCGGTGATCCTGGCGGCGATGCACCAGCCGCAGGTGCTGCTGCTCGACGAGCCCTTCGACGGCGTCGACCCGATCGGCGTCGAGGCGACCTTCGAGGTCATCGCCGACGCCCGTGCCCGGGGCGCCACGATCCTCCTCTCGACCCACCTGCGCGACCTCGCGATCCAGGCCTGCACGACCGCGCTGGTGCTGCGCGGCGGCGCGCGGGTCGCCGCCGTGGACGCCGAGGAGATGGCCGGCGAGGAGGGGGCTCGTGCCTACCGCGCCCTCCTCGACTGAGACCGTCGCCCCCACCAGGCCGGTGCGGGTCGGTCACGTCGCCGCGGCACGGCGCGCCGTCCGGGACGTCGGGATCCTCTTCCACTTCCGCCGCCAGGCCGTACGCCGGCGCCACGTCGTCCGGGCCCTGTTCTTGGTGCCCCTGACGCTCACGATCGGTGCCGCGGTCATCCCGGCCCTGATGCCGTCCGCCGGCGGTGCGACGAAGGCGTTCGACATCTTGTTGCTGATGCCGTCGGCGATGGGCGCCATCCTGCTGCTGAACATGCTGTCGGCCGTCGCCTCCGGCGGTGGCCGCGAGCTGATCTCGCGCGACCAGGCCGGTCCACACCCGGTCAGCCCGACCACCGACCACCTCGGTGCGCTGCTGATGGCGCCGCTCAACATCTCCTGGATGATCCAGGCCTGGGTCCTGTTCGGCTCGATGGCCTACAGCTTCGGCCCCGGCAAGCTCTTCCAGGCACAGGTCGTCATGCTGCTCTGGATGTGCTTCTCGACCTCCGTCGGGCAGGTCGTGGCCTGGACCGTCGAGGCGATCCGGCGCGGTCGCTCAGGAGTCGCGATCACTCGCGGGATCTTCGTGGCCATGGGCCTGGTCGCGGTGGCCGTCCAGCTGACGGGCCGCACGACGCAGGCGCTCGACCGGATCCCGACCATCTGGATCTTCCAGGGGGCGATCGACGGCTGGAGCCTGCGCTGGCTCCTCACGGTCGTCGGCCTCGTGGCCGGGATCCTCGTCGCGGTCGTGCTCGGCGCGGTGCCGGCCCACGCCGCGGCCAAGAAGATGCCTCGCGACGAGGCCAAGATGGAGACCGACCAGCACGAGCCCCGGCCCCTCGCCCGGTCGGTGCTCGGCACCCTGATCCGGCTCGACCGCGGCTCGGTGTGGCGGTCGGTCCCGATGCGGCGCGGCGTGATGGTGCTGGCGATCGGGCCGGGCCTGGTCGCGATCTTCGGCGACCTGCCGTGGTCGTCGATGACGATCCTGCCGGGCCTGGTGGCCTCCGGCGGCGCGCTGCTGTTCGGCGTCAACGCCTGGAGCCTCGACGGCCGTGGTGCGCTGTGGCGCGAGAGCCTGCCGGTCACGCCGTCGAACGTGTTCGACGCCCGGGCCTGGGTGATCACCGAGTTCCTCGCCGTTGCCTCCTTCATCACCCTCGGTCTCGGCGCTCTACGGGCCGGCATCCCCAACAGCACCGAGGGGGCGGCGCTCGTCTGCACCCTGGTCGTGGTGCTGCTCCAGGTGGTCGGGGCGTCGATGCGGTGGTCGCTGCTCCACCCGTTCCCGGTCGACATGCGCTCGGCCCGCGCCACTCCGGCGCCGCCGGCCACCATGGTCGGCTACTCGGCCCGCCTCGCAGTGAGCACGACGTTCACCGGGCTGTTCTTCTCGGCCTGCTCGAAGGTGCCCGACTGGCGGCTCTCGGTGATCGTCGCGATCCCCTGCGTGCTGTGGTCGGGCGTGCGTTTCGCCCGGACGGCCCGGCGCTGGGAGGACCCCATGCTCCGGGCGCGTGTGGTCACCACCACAGCGGCATGATCGCCCCGCACCCCGGCACTACTGTCGGCTCATGGAGTTCTCACCGTCCCCTCGAGCCGCTGACCTGACCGCGCGGGTGGCCGACTTCATGGCCACCGAGATCACCCCGATCGAGGCGGACTACCACCGCGACCTGGCCGAGGCTCGCCGCACCGGCCACCCGTGGCAGCCGCTCCCGGTGATCGAGGAGCTCAAGACCAAGGCGCGGGCCCAGGGTCTGTGGAACCTGTTCCTGCCGGCCAAGCACGCCGGGGAGTACGCCGCGCGGTTCGGCACCGACGGCGGCGAGGGGCTGACCAACGTCGACTACGCCCCCCTCGCCGAGCTGATGGGCCGGTCGGCGTTCGCGCCCCTGGTCTTCAACTGCAACGCCCCCGACACCGGCAACATGGAGGTGCTGCTGCACTACGGGTCGGAGGCGCAGCGCGCGGAGTGGCTGGAGCCGTTGCTGGACGGGCGGATCCGGTCGGCGTTCACCATGACCGAGCCAGGCGTGGCGTCGTCCGACGCGACCAACATGGCGGCCACGTGCGTCGTCGACGGCGACGAGGTGGTGGTCAACGGCCGCAAGTGGTGGTCGACCGGAGTCGGTCACCCCGAGTGCCGCATCTACGTCTTCATGGGGGTCACCGACCCCGAGGCCGACCGCCATCACCGGCACTCGATGGTGCTGGTGCCGCGTGACACCCCCGGGGTGAAGATCGAGCGGCTGCTGCCCACGATGGGGATCTACGACGAGCCGCTCGGGCACGGCGAGGTGTCGTTAACCGACGTCCGCGTCCCGGTGTCCAACATCATCTCCGGTCCCGGTGAGGGCTTCGATCGCCCAGGGCCGGCTCGGTCCGGGCCGGGTGCACCACTGCAT
>JAHEXO010000254.1 GCA_023252065.1 Nocardioides sp.
GCCCACGCCGACACCGCTGATGTCGGCGTCGACACCGTCCTCGTCGTCGACTTCGGCGCCCAGTACGCCCAGCTGATCGCCCGGCGCGTGCGCGAGGCCCGCGTCTACTCCGAGATCGTCCCGCACTCCATGCCCGTCGCCGACATGGTCGCGCGCCGTCCCGCCGCGATCGTCCTGTCCGGCGGCCCCTCGTCCGTCTACGCCGCCGGTGCGCCCTCGATCGACCCGGCGCTGTTCCAGGCCGGCGTCCCCGTCTTCGGGATGTGCTACGGCTTCCAGCTGATGGCGCAGGGCCTGGGCGGTGCCGTGTCCCCGACGGGTGCCCGCGAGTACGGCCGCACCCCGGTGACCGTCGACGTCCCCGGCACCCTGCTCGCCGACCTCCCCGCCCAGCACACCGTGTGGATGTCCCACGGCGACTCGGTGGTCGCGGCCCCGGCCGGTTTCGACGTCCTCGCCTCGACGCGGGTGACGCCGGTGGCGGCGTTCGAGGACGTCGAGCGTCGGCTGGCCGGTGTCCAGTGGCACCCCGAGGTGCTGCACACCGAGCACGGCCAGCAGGTGCTCGAGCACTTCCTCCACGACATCGCCGGCTGCCGCCCGACCTGGACGATGGTCAACATCGTCGACGAGCAGGTCGACCGGATCCGGGCCCAGGTCGGCGAGGGTCGCGCGATCTGCGCACTGTCCGGCGGTGTCGACT
Organism: Nocardioides sp.; assembly: GCA_023252065.1. Next base: position 704 of record JAHEXO010000254.1, read on the forward strand.
CCGCGGTCGCGGCGGCCATCGTGCAGCGCGCGATCGGCGACCGCCTGACCTGTGTCTACGTCGACCACGGAATGATGCGGCTCGGCGAGACCGAGCAGGTACGCCGCGACTTCGAGGCCGTCTTCGACACCCTCGACGTCGTCGATGCCGCCGACCAGTTCCTCGGCGCGCTCGAGGGGATCGTCGACCCCGAGGAGAAGCGCAAGATCATCGGCCGCGAGTTCATCCGCACCTTCGAGGCGGCCGAGGCCCGGGTCTTCGGGGACGCGGCGGCCGGCACGACGGCGTTCCTCGTGCAGGGCACGCTCTACCCCGACGTCGTCGAGTCGGGCGGGGGAGCCGGCACCTCCAACATCAAGTCCCACCACAACGTCGGTGGCCTGCCCGACGACCTGCAGTTCGCGCTGGTCGAGCCGTTGCGCACGCTGTTCAAGGACGAGGTGCGGATGGTCGGCGAGCAGCTCGGCCTGCCGCCGAGCATGGTCTGGCGCCAGCCGTTCCCGGGCCCCGGCCTCGGCATCCGGATCATCGGTGAGGTCACCCGCGGGCGCCTCGACATCCTGCGCCAGGCCGACCTGATCGCCCGCGAGGAGCTCACCGCGGCCGGCCTCGACCGCGACATCTGGCAGTTCCCGGTGGTCCTGCTGGCCGACGTCCGCTCGGTCGGCGTCCAGGGTGACGGCCGCACCTACGGCCACCCGGTCGTGCTCCGCCCGGTCACCTCCGAGGACGCGATGACCGCCGACTGGGCCCGGCTGCCCTTCGACCTGCTCGAGAAGATCTCGACCCGGATCACCAACGAGGTGGCCGAGGTCAACCGGGTGACCCTCGACATCACCTCCAAGCCCCCCGGCACCATCGAGTGGGAGTAGCGCTCGGCGCTAGGTTGGACCCGACGACATCAGCACGAGAGGGACAGACATGACCGAGTACGCCGTGACCGATCCGCGCACCGGGGAGCGGGTCAGTGACGTCCCGACGGACACCGACGAGCAGGTGCTCGCCGCAGTGGCTGCGGCGCACCAGACCTTCCAGACCTGGGGACGCACCAGCAGCGTGGCCGACCGCGCCGCGTTGGTGCAGAAGGTCGCCGACCTCCACACCGAGCGCCGCGAGGCCCTGGCCTCGGCGATGAACCGCGAGATGGGCAAGGCGATGGACGACGCGCTGGGCGAGGTCGACTTCAGCGCCGCCATCTACGGCTACTACGCCGAGCACGCCGAGCAGTTCCTGGCCGACGAGCCGATCGACCTGCTCGACGGTGAGGGCACGGCGGTCGTACGACGCCGCCCGCTGGGCGTGATCCTCGGGATCATGCCGTGGAACTACCCGGCCTACCAGGTCGCGCGGTTCGCCGGCCCCAACCTGACCGCGGGCAACTCGGTGGTGCTCAAGCACGCCCCGCAGTGCCCCGAGTCGGCCGCCCTCCTGGCCCAGATCTTCGCCGACGCGGGCTTCCCCGAGGGCGCCTACGTCAACATCTACGCCTCCAACGAGCAGATCGAGCAGCTCATCGGCGACCCGCGGGTGCAGGGCGTCTCGCTGACCGGCTCCGAGCGCGCCGGCGCAGCCGTCGCCGCGACGGCCGGCAAGCACCTGAAGAAGGTCGTGCTCGAGCTCGGCGGCTCCGACCCGTTCCTCGTGCTCGGCTCCGACGACCTCGACGCCACCGTCGACGCCGCCGTGGCTGCGCGGATGGAGAACACCGGCCAGGCCTGCAACGCCGGCAAGAGGTTCATCGTCGCCGCAGACCTCCACGACGAGTTCGTCTCGAAGTTCACCGCCAAGATGCTCGGCCAGGAGGCCGCGCCGCTGTCGTCGCTGGCTGCCGCCGAGCGCCTCGAGCAGCAGGTCGGCAGCGCGGTCGCCTCGGGTGCCCACCTCGAGAGCAACGGCGAGCGCAACGGCGCCTTCTACCCCAGCGGCGTCCTGACCAGCGTCCCGCGGGAGAGCGAGGCGTTCCACCAGGAGCTGTTCGGCCCGGTGGCGATGGTGTTCAAGGCCAAGGACGAGGCCGAGGCGATCGAGCTCGCCAACGACACGCCCTACGGCCTGGGCTCCTACGTCTTCACCAACGACCCCGAGCAGGCGGCCCGGGTGGCCGACCAGATCGACGCGGGCATGGTCTTCGTCAACGGCGTCGGCGCCGAGGGCGTGGAGCTGCCGTTCGGCGGCGTGAAGCGCTCCGGCTTCGGCCGCGAGCTGGGCCGCTACGGCATCGAGGAGTTCGTCAACAAGAAGCTCATCCGCACCGTGTCCTGATGACGCTCCTGGGTGACCTCGGGGTCGCCAGCCCGGTGGTGGCCGCCCCCATGGCCGGCGGCCCCACCACCCCGGCGCTCGTGCGGGCGGCCGCCCGGTAGGGAAGCCTCGGCTTCCTGGCCGGCGGCTACCTCACGGCGGCTGACCTGGACGGACAGCTCGGGGTCGTCGCAGCCGAGGGTGCGCCCTACGGCGTCAACCTGTTCGCGCCGCACCCCGTGCCCGTCGACCCGGCCGCCTACGCGGCCTACCGCGAGCTCCTGCGGCCCGAGGCGGAGCGGCTGGGCGTCGACCTGCCCGCGACGCCGGTCGAGGACGACGACTCCTGGCAGCCCAAGGTCGACGTGTTGCTGGAGCGGCCGCCCGCGGTCGTGTCGTTCACCTTCGGCCTGCCAGATCCCGAGGCGGTGGTCGCCCTGCGGCGGGCCGGCAGCCTGCTGCTCCAGACCGTGACGTCGGTCGACGAGGCCCGCCGGTCGGCCGCGGCAGGGCTCGACGGTCTGGTCGTCCAGGGTCCGGCCGCCGGAGGCCACTCGGGCACCTTCGACGCCGGCCGGGTGCCGCCCGACCGGCCCCTGACCGACCTGGTGCGCGAGGTCGTCGCCGCGGTCGGCCTGCCGGTCCTGGCGGCCGGCGGCGTGATGACGGCCCGTGAGGTCGCGCAGGTGCTCGCCGCCGGGGCCGAGGGGGTCGCGGTCGGCACCGCCCTGCTGCTGGCCGACGAGGCCGGCACGACCGAGGCCCATCGTGCCGGTCTGCTCGACCACTCCCGGAGCACCACGGTGATCCGCGCGTTCACCGGCCGGCCCGCGGGCGGCCTCGGCAACGCCTTCGTCGACCGGTACGACGCCGACGCTCCGATCGGCTATCCGGCGCTGCACCACCTCACCCGCCCCATCCGCCGCGCGGCGGCAGCTGCCGGAGACCCCGAGCTGGTCAACCTGTGGGCCGGTGCCGGACACCGGCAGGCCCGTCCGGCGCCGGCCGCCGAGATCCTGGCCGCCCTCGGAGCGGAGGCCTGAGCGCGGTCCGCGTGCTCCCTGCGCCACACGCATGGGTGGGCCTGTCGCCGGGCACGTGGCACGGAGCCCTACTCTTGGGGCGTGCCGCTGTTGGAGTCCGTCAAGGAAGTCGTGCGCCGGTCGCTCGTCCGACGGGCCGGTGGCATCGACCTGACCCAGATCCACCGCGTGCCCGACCGGCTGAGCTGGCCGCTCGACCGGACCCTGACCGAGCCGTCTGCGCGGGTCGGTGAGCTACGCGACAGCGAGCCGGTCTCGAAGCTGATCACGTTCCTCGGCATGGACATCTGGCTGGTGACCGGTGACGCCGAGGCGCGCGAGGTGCTCGGTGACCTCACGTCGTACTCGACCGACATCCGGCCCTACTACGGCAAGTCCGGCGCCGCCGACGGTGACATCGGTGGCCTCGGGTTCACCGACCCGCCCGAGCACACCCGGCTGCGCAAGCTGTTGACGCCGGAGTTCACCATGCGCCGGCTGGCCCGGCTCAAGCCCGACATCGAGCGGATCATCGAGCAGCAGCTCGACGAGACCGAGCGGGTCGCCGCCGCCGCCGACGGCGTCGCCGACCTCGTCCAGACCTTCGCCTTCCCGATCCCGTTCCTGGTCATCTGCGAGCTGCTGGGCATCCGGCAGGAGGCGCGCGACACCTTCCGCACGCTCGGCTCGGCGCGCTTCGACGTCACTCTGG
>JAHEXO010000255.1 GCA_023252065.1 Nocardioides sp.
TCCTGGCGGCGGTCAAGCCGTGACCGAGCCGTCCGGCTCGGGGCGACCGCGGTCGGACCTGCGCTGGTCTCTCGCGGCTGCGGCCACGGTGCTGCTGACCCTGGTGATCCTCTACCTGGGCAACCACCGCTACTTCTTCTACGGCGACACCGCCGCCGCCTACTACGGCTGGTGGTTCCACCTCGGCGACCTGGTCCGGCACGGGCACTGGCCGGTGCTCGACCCGCAGGCCTGGCGCGCCGGCAACATCCCGGCCGAGGGCCAGTGGGGCCAGTGGTCACCCCTGCTGATCGCCATCGGCCTGGTCGCCTCCGTGTCGAGCCACCTCCTCGTGGTCGCCTCGGGAGTCAAGATGCTGCTGGCCCTGGTCGGGGCGCTCGGGGTCTTCCGGGTGGTCCGTTCCTACGACGTACCTCCTGCGGGCGCCTACGTCGCCGCCGTCCTCGCGCCCATGGGCGGGTTCACCCAGTACCTCGACCTGCCGTCCTGGGCGGCCTCCCAGATGATCTGGGCGCTGTTCCCCTGGGTCTGGTGGGCGCTGCGGCGGACGATGCTCCGAGGGGCGAACCCCCTGCCCGCGCTGCTGCTCGGCTATCTCCTGGTCACCGTCGGCTACGTCTTCGGCACGATCATGCTGGTCGTCGTCCTGGCCGCCTGCCTGCTCGACTGCGTGGTGGCGCGCGACCGCAGGGCGTTCGTCCGCGTCCTCGTCACCGGCGGCCTGCTCGGCCTGGTCGCCCTCACGGTCTACCTGCCGGGAGTGCTGACCGCGTCGGTCACCGCGCGCTCGGAGGCCTACCGCGGCCTGTTCGGCGGCAAGTTCACCACCGACCCGATCACCCTGCTGGCCAGCGTGCTGCCCACCACGGCGGTGCCGGCCGGGTCCGCCCACGTGCTGCCCTACGCCTACCTGGCGTGGCTGCTGCCGGCGGCCGTCTGGCTCGACTGGGGGCGGCTCCGTCGGGAGTGGCGCCCGCTCGGCGGGCTGCTCACCGTCACCGTGGTCACCTTCCTCGTGGTCGACGGCCCGTCGCAGATCGGCCCGCTGCGGTGGCCGCTGCGACTGCAGCCTTTCCTGGTGACCGCGCTGGCGGTGAGCCTCGTCGTGCTGTGGAGCCGCCTCGGCCTCCGGCTCACCGTGCGACGGCTGGTGCTCTCCCTCGTCTGGCTGCTGCCGGCCGTCGGGGTCGCGCTGTGGCACGGCGCCTCGGGCTGGGGCGGTCATGCCGTCAGCCTGATGCTGGTCGGCGGCGGCCTCACCCTCGTCTGGTGGCTGTTCGAGCGCGGCCGGCTCACCTGGGTGGCGCCGGCGATCGGCGCGATCACGGTGCTGTGCTTCCTCGTGCAGCACGTCGCCTACCCGACCCCGCCGTCGCCGCAGCGCAACGCGCCGACCCGACTCGCGGACTACCGGCGCGCGATCGACGGGGCAGTGGGCGACGTGATGCAGGTCGGCGCCGTCGACCAGCTCGTGCAGGACTCGCCGGCCGCCGCGCGCACCCTCCTGCTCGGCTCGGGCTGGTACCTCTCGGGGCACCCCGTGCAGAACACCTACACCGCGATCAGCCAGCTCACCTACAAGCTCCGCTACTGCATGCCCTACGAGGGCGACACCTGCCCTGCGGTGCTCGACACGCTGTTCTCCACCGAGCCGACCACCGGCCTGTCCCGGGTCGACCTGCTCGGCGTGAGCTCGCTGCACCTGGTCCGCGAGGACTTCCCGCCCTCGCGGCTCGACCACCCGCCCCCCGGCTGGCAGGTCACGAGCCGCACGCCCTACTCGGTCCTCTGGACGCGGCGTACGCCGATCCCGGGTGCGGGCTCGGTGGCGTGGAGCTCCCCCGGCACCCGGGTCTCCGGGGTCGAGGCAGGGGCCAACGGCACGTCGTTCCGGGTCGATACGGTGCCGGCCGGAGGCGGCATCGTGGTGATGCGGCTCCTCGACTGGCCGGGCTACTCCACCTCCGCCGGGTCCCTGGCCGGGTCCGTGGACGGCTACCTCGTGACCGTGCGGCTCCCGGCCTCTGCGGCCGGACAGACCGTTCGGGTCGCCTTCCACCCGCCCGGCTGGGACGCCGAGCTGGCCGCCTGGGTGGTGGCGCTGCTGTGCGGCGCAGGTTGGTCGATCGCCCATGCGGTACGGCGCCGCAGCGTCCTTGGATCGCCCGGCTAAGGTACGCCGGTGCCTCCCGAGACCGCCCTTTCAGGTGAGCCCGGAGGCGACGTCGATCCACCTGAGCGCGGGCAGACCGAGCAGACCCAGCAGCACGGACGGCGTTCGGACCTGCTGTGGTCGCTGGCAGCGGCGGCCACGGTGTCGGTCACCCTCGTGCTGCTGGTGATCGCCAACCACCGCTACTTCTTCTACGGCGACACCTCCGCGGCCTACTACGGCTGGTGGTACCACCTGGGCGACCTGGTCCGGCACGGGCAGTGGTCCACGATCGACCCGCACGCCTGGCGGGCCGGCAACTTCTCCGCCGAGGGCCAGTGGGCGCTGTGGTCCCCGCTGGTCATCGCGATCGGCGTGGTGGCCTCGGTCTCGCCCCAGGTGGTGGTGACCGGGACGCTGGTGAAGATGCTGCTGGCGCTGGTCTCGGCGCTCGGGGTCTTCCGACTCGCCCGCTCCTACGACGTGCCCCCGCCCGCGGCGTACGTCGCCGCCGTGCTCGCCCCCATGGGCGGGATGACGCAGTTCCTCGACTTCCCTTCCTGGGCCGCCGGGGAGATGATCTGGGCGCTCCTGCCCTGGACCTGGTGGGCGCTGCGGCGGACGATGCTCCGCGGCGCCAACCCGCTGCCGGCGCTGCTGCTGGGCTACCTGCTGGTGACCGTCGGCTACGTCTTCGGGACGATCATGCTCGTCGTGGCGCTCCTGGCCTGCGTCCTCGACTGCCTGCTCGTGCGCGACCGCAGGGCGCTGGTGCGGGTCGTCGTCGCCGGCGTTCTGCTCGGCCTCGTGGCGCTCACCGTCTACCTGCCGGGAGTCCTCACCCAGTCGGTCGTCGCCCGCAACACGGCGTTCGAGGGCCTGTTCAGCGGCAAGTTCACCACCGACCCGCTCGCCCTTTTCGCCTCCGTGCTGCCGACTGCCGCGGTGACCGGCACCACCAGCTATGTGCTGCCCTACGCCTACCTCGCCTGGCTGCTGCCGGCCGCCGCCTGGCTCGACTGGCGGCGCTTCCGGCAGGAGTGGCGCCCGCTGGCCGGGCTGGTGACGTTCACCGTGATCACGTTCGTGATGGTCGACGGCCCGGGCCACCTGGGCCCGCTGCGCTGGCCGCTACGGCTCCAGCCGTTCCTGGTGACCGCGCTGGTCCTCCTGCTCGTGGTGCTCTGGCGGCGACTCGGGGTGCAGATCACCTGGCGCCGGCTCGCCTTCTCGCTGCTGTGGGTGCTGCTCGCCGGAGTGCTCGCCTTCGTGCGCGCGCCCACCGAGCGAGCCGGACACCTGGCCTCCGTCGTGCTCGTCGGCGGCAGCCTCGCGGCCGTCTGGTGGCTGTTCGACCGAGGGCGTCTCGCCTGGGTGCCACCGGTCATCGGCGTGCTCACGATCGCGTCGTTCGTCCTCCAGCACAACGTCTACGACCGCCTGAGACTGCCGCAGCGCAACGCCCCCAACGAGGTCTCCACCTACCAGTCCGCGCTCGACGGTGCGGTGGGCGACGTGCTGCAGGTCGGCAAGAGCGACGAGCTCGTGCAGGCCTCGCCGAAGGCGGCCCAGACCCTCATGATCGGCTCCTTGTGGTACCTCACCGGTCATCCGGTGCAGAACACCTACACCGTGATCAGCCAGAAGCGCTACAAGCGGCTCTACTGCATCTACTACCAGGGCAACACCTGCCCGGTGCTGCTCAACACCTTGTTCTCGGTGCAGGGACCCACCGGCATGAAGCGGGTCGACCTGCTCGGAGCCAGCTCCCTGCTCCTGATCCGCCGCGACCTCCCGCCGTGGCGGGTCACCCACCCTCCGCCCGGGTGGCAGGTCACCAGCCGCACGCGCTACGCGGTGCTGTGGACGCGCACGACGCCGGTCCCGGGTGCCGGCTCGGTGGCCTGGACCTCGCCGGGGACCCAGGTCTCCCAGGTCGACGCCGGCGACAGCGGTACGTCGTTCCAGGTCGACACGGTCCCTGCCGGCGGCGGCACCGTGGTGATGCGGCTCCTCGCCTGGCCCGGCTACACCACCTCCGCCGGGTCGCTGGCCCCTGCCCTGGACGGCTACCTGCTGACGGTGGACCTCCCCGCGTCCGCGGCCGGGCAGACCGTGCAGGTCGAGTTCCGCCCACCCGGTTGGAACGCCGAGGTGGCGGCCTGGGCGCTCGCGCTGCTGGCCGGCGCCGCCTGGTCGGTGACCCACGAGGTCCGTCGCCGACGCGCCCGGAAGGCCGGCGCGCAGGCGTAGCGGTGCAGCCCGCCGAGGGTCAGAGCAGCTGGGCGCACGCGGTGTCGGCCACCCAGGCCTCGTAGGCCTCGGGCGTCCAGCCGCGGTCCACGACCAGGAGCCGCCACAGGTCGGGATGGTTGAGCGTCCACAGGATGTCGGCCGCCCGGTTGACCTCGAGCCCCGGCCGCAGCGACCCCTGGTCGTGCAGCATGCGCACGATGGTCGCCTGGTTGTCGAGGAACTCGGTCTGGATCAGCTGCCACAGCGCCCGGGAGTCCGGGTCGACCTG
>JAHEXO010000256.1:0-935 GCA_023252065.1 Nocardioides sp.
ACCATGCCGAACTGGAGCTGCTCGGCGACCTTGACCGTGCGAGCAATATCGCGGGTGTAGACGTAGGAGGCCAGGCCGTACTCGGTCGCGTTCGCCATCCGGATCGCCTCGTCGTCGTCGGTGAAGGTGGTGATCGGGGCGACCGGGCCGAAGATCTCCTCGGTGTTGACCCGGGCGTCGGCCGGGACGCCGAGCAGGACGGTCGGCGAATAGAAGTGGCCCGGGCCCTCGGGCGCCGAACCGCCGCACACGACCTCGGCCCCGTGGCTGACGGCGTCGTCGACCAGCTCACCGACGGCCTCGACCGCGGCGGCGTTGATCAGCGGGCCGACGTCGGTGCCTGCCTCCTGGCCGCGACCGGTGCGCAGCGCACCCATCCGCTCACCCAGGAGCCGGCCGAACTCGGGGGCCACCGACTCGTGGACCAGGAAGCGGTTGGCGGCGGTGCAGGCCTCGCCCATGTTGCGCATCTTGGCGACCATGGCGCCGTCGACGGCAGCCTTCACGTCGGCGTCCTCGAAGACGATGAACGGCGCGTTGCCACCGAGCTCCATCGAGAGCCGCTGGAGCTGGTCTGCCGACTGGCGCACCAGCACTTTCCCGACCGGCGTGGAGCCGGTGAAGCTGACCTTCCGCAGCCGGTCGTCGGCCATCAGCGTGGCGCTGAGCGCCTTGGAGTTGTGGGTGGTCACGATGTTGAGGACGCCGGCCGGCAGCCCCGCATCGTCGAGGACGTTGGCCAGGGCCAGCATCGTCAGCGGCGTCAGCTCGGCCGGCTTGACGACCATGGTGCAGCCGGCGGCGACCGCGGGTCCGATCTTGCGGGTGCCCATCGCCAGCGGGAAGTTCCAGGGGGTGAGGAACAGGCAGGGGCCGACCGGCTTGCGGATCGTGAGCAGCCGCGAGCCGCCACCGGGCGCCTGCATCCAGCGGCC
>JAHEXO010000256.1:945-4670 GCA_023252065.1 Nocardioides sp.
CCTCCTCGGAGAACCAGCGGAAGAACTCCGCGCCGTAGGTCACCTCGCCCCTGGCCTCGGCCAGGGTCTTGCCCATCTCGAGGCTCATCAGCTCGGCGAAGTCGTAGGCCTGGTCCATGATCGCCTCGAATGAGCGGCGCAGGATCTCACCGCGCTCGCGCGGTGGCGTCGCGGCCCACTCGGCCTGCACGCCGGCGGCCGCGTCGAGGGCGGCCATGGCGTCGTCGGTGCTGCCGTCGGCGACGTCGCAGATGACCGAGTCGTCGGCCGGGTCGTGGACCTCGAACCTCCCTCCGGTGCTCGAGTCGCGCCACTCGCCGCCGATGAAGAGGCCACGGGAGCCGGTCTTGGCCAGGAGGTCTAGTCCAGTCATGGAATCAGCCTTGCACTCGCGAGAAAGTTGCCGAAATGCTGCACGCCCGACCCACGAGTCTGACACTCTGAAGACGTCGGCCTGGGGGCATGCACCCGGAACGATATCGAGCCCCTCGCTGACCCCATGCTGCGAGGGGCTCGTCCGCGTCCGGAGGAGCTTTTCGGCCCCCGCCCGCCCCGCCTCGGCCCGGATCAGGCCCTTCGACCCCTTGAACATCGGGGCCAGGAGGAGTTGTTTGGGTTCCACTCACTGATGCGCGTGGTGCGCGTGAACCGGCGGCTCTCCCCGGGCCGCCCGAGAGCGGAGGCGGAGATGGCTGACAGGGCAGGCGGTCGCAGACCAGCCGGGCAAGATCTCGGGGCGAGCAGCCCCGACCGGATCCGCAACGTGGTGCTGGTCGGACCCGGTGGGTCCGGGAAGACCACCTTGGTCGAGACGCTGCTCGCCTCCGCCGGAGCCGTCCCCCGAGCGGGATCCATCACCGAGGGCAGCACCGTCTGCGACTTCGAGGAGTTCGAGCACTCCCACGAACGCTCGATCTCGCTGGCCATCGCGCCGGTCGTCCACCGGCAGACCAAGATCAACTTCGTCGACACCCCCGGCTACGCCGACTTCGTCGGTGAGGTGCGCGCCGGACTGCGCGCCGCCGACTGCGCGCTGTTCGTGATCGGTGCCAACGAGCCCGTCGACGACGCCACCGCCGCCCTGTGGCGCGAGTGCGCCGAGGTGCAGATGCCACGCGCCGTGGTGATCACCAAGCTCGACAACGCACGCGCCGACTACGACGGCGTGCTGGCCGCCGCCCAGGAGGCGTTCGGCGACAAGGTGCTGCCCCTCTACGTCCCCGTGCGAGACGGCGAGGAGGTGACCGGGCTGCTCGACCTGATGGTCGAGGACGGAGCCCACGACGACCTCCGCGGGGCCCTGATCGAGGGCATCATCGAGGAGTCCGAGGACGAGTCGCTCATGGACCGCTACCTCGGCGGCGAGGAGATCTCCCACGAGACCCTCACCGAGGACCTCGAGAAGGCCGTGGCCCGCGCGAGCTTCCACCCCGTCGTACCGGTGTGCTCGGTGACAGGGGTCGGCTGCCGCGAGCTGCTCGACCTGGCCGTCGACGGCTTCCCGTCGCCGCTCGAGCACCCGTCCCCCGACGTGTTCACGCCGGCCGGCGGGGCGGCCGAGCCGATCGAGTGCGACCCCAAGGGCGCGCTGGTCGCGGAGGTCGTGAAGACCGCGAGCGACCCCTACGTCGGGCGGGTCAGCCTCGTGCGGGTGTTCTCGGGGACGCTGACCCCCGACGCGCCGGTCCACGTCTCCGGGCACTTCACGTCGTTCTTCGCCGACTCCACCCACGAGGACCACGACGAGGACGAGAAGATCGGCTCTCTGGCCTACCCGTTCGGGCGCCAGCACGTCGCGGCCGAGGCCGTCGCGGCCGGCGACCTGGCGGCCATCGGCAAGCTCAGCAAGGCCGAGACCGGTGACACGCTGTCGTCGATCGACGAGCCGCGGGTGCTCAAGCCGTGGTCGATGCCCGAGCCGCTGCTGCCGGTCGCGATCGTGGCGCGGAGCAAGGCCGACGAGGACAAGCTGTCCCAGGCGCTCGGCCGGCTCGCGGCCGAGGACCCGAGCGTGCGCGTCGAGAACAACCCGGAGACCCACCAGCTGGTGCTGTGGACGATGGGCGAGGCGCACTCGGACGTGCTCATCTCGCGGCTGTCCGAGCGCTACGCCGTCAACGTCGACACCGAGCCGTTCCTGGTCTCCCTGCGGGAGACCTTCGGCGGCGCCGGCAAGGGGCTCGGGCGGCACGTGAAGCAGTCCGGCGGGCACGGGCAGTACGCCGTGTGCCACATCGAGGTCGAGCCCCTGCCCGAGGGCGGTGGTTGCGAGTTCGTCGATAAGGTGGTCGGCGGCGCGGTGCCGCGCAACTTCATCCCGTCGGTCGAGAAGGGCGTCCGGGCCCAGATGGAGAGGGGCGTCCGCGCCGGCTACCCGATGGTCGACCTGCGGGTCACCCTCAACGACGGCAAGGCGCACGCCGTGGACTCCTCCGACATGGCCTTCCAGATGGCCGGTTCGCTGGCTCTCCGGGAGGCGGCCGCCGGCACGACCGTGACCATGCTGGAGCCCTACGACGTCGTCGCGGTTGTCGTACCGGACGAGCACATCGGCGCCACCATGAGCGACCTGTCGTCGCGCCGCGCCCGGCTGCTGGGCACCGACAAGGTCGGGGACGACCGGACGGTGATCAACGCCGAGGTGCCGCAGACCGAGCTGGTCCGCTACGCCGTCGACCTCCGCTCCGCCACCCACGGCGCCGGGTCGTTCACCCGCTCCTTCGGTCACTACGAGCCGATGCCCGAGGACGTCGCCCGCACCGTCACCCCCAAGGAGCGCTGACCTGGCAACTTCGTCACGCCGTACGGCGCTGACCCGGCAACTTCGTCACGCCGTACGGCGCTCACCTGGCAACTCAGTCACACCGTGAGCTGACGGGAACGCCGGGTCAGCGGCTCTCGGCGTGACGGAAACGCCAGGTCAGCGTCGCTGGGCGTGACGGAAACGCCGGGTCAGCGGTGCAGGGCGCCGCGGAGGAACTGCTCCAACAGCGGCCCCGCCGTGCCGGCGCCGGTCTGGCCGACGTCGACGAACGCACACACCGCGAGGTCGCCCTGGCCGGCGATCATCCAGGCGTGGGTGAGCCGCTTGCCGCCGCGGTCGAACTCCGCGGTGCCGGTCTTGGCGATCACCGGCGGACCGGGTACGTCGTTCAGACCGATCCCGGTGCCGCGGGTGACGACGCCGCGCAGCAGCTGCTTCAGGGTCGCGTCCTGCCGAGCCGTCACCGGCTCGACCGACGTCTTGGTGGGGTTCACCGACGTGATCAGCTGCGGTACGACGGTGTGCCCGGCCACCACGGAGGCCATCACGGTCGCCATCGTCATCGGCGAGGCCAGGATCTGCCCCTGACCGATCATGTCGGCGGCCTTGGTCGTCTCGGAGGTGGGCGGCACGACGTTGCCGAAGTACGCCGGGAAGCCGAGGTCGTGGTCGACCCCCATGCCGAGAGTGGCCGCGGCGTCGACGAGGTCGTGGGAGCCGAGCCTGGTGCGCTCGTTGATGAAGGCGGTGTTGCACGAGTTGGCCAGCGCGGTGGCCAGCGTGATCCGGCCGTTGGCCGACGGCGGGTAGAAGCTGTCGTTGGTGAACACCTTGCCGTCGACGTCGACGCTGGTCGGGCAGTCCACGGGTGACGACGGCGTCTGGCCGTGCCTGAGCAGCGCGAGTGAGCCCACGGTCTTGAAGGTCGACCCGGGGGCGAACCGGCCGTAGGTCGCGTCGT
>JAHEXO010000257.1 GCA_023252065.1 Nocardioides sp.
CAGACCGCCGTCGCCCTTCGCCTCCGCCTTCGGGGACTGGGCGAGCTCCTGCTCCAGCTCCTCGATCCGCTTGCGGGCCGACGCGTAGTTGCTCCGCTGGCGACGAGCCATCGTGTGGAGCTCGGCGATCCGGAGACTGAGCAGCGCCTCGTTCTCGCAGGCGGCGAGGGCGGCGTCGGTCCAGGGCTCGGCGTTCTCGGTCCGGCTGAAGTCCCAGAGGTGGCCGAAGCGGTCGAAGTCGGCGGCGTAGATCTCCTCGATCCGCTCCCGCACACCGTTCTCGTAGAGGGCGCCGACCGCCCGCAGCGGCGTGGGGTTGGCCTTGGGGAGGTGGAGCTCACCGGAGTGGCCGCGGGCCACGAGGTGGGCGCTGAGGTCGGCGAGCAGCTGCTTGGTCTCGCTGATCTCGTAGATGCGGGTGTAGGGGACGGCGTGCTCGACGAGCAGCTCGACCTGGTCGCGGAAGTGGGGGTCCTTGGTGCGGAGCTTGTGGTCGGGCTGCTTCTGGAGGAGGTCGACGAACTTCGCGAAGTCCTCGATCACCGACTCGCGGGTCAGCGGGTGCCGCGGGTACCACCACTCGTCCTCGTACTGCTGGGCGATGGGGATGCGCATCAGGAGCCGGTTCTGCCAGGCCGAGAACAGTCGCAGCCGAGGGTCGCGGACCACCGCGAAGATGAACCAGCCGTCCTCGGGCCGGATCGTGGCCCGCTCCTCCGGCGAGAGGTCGGTCAGGCGGGGCGACACCTTCCACAGGTCGCGGTTGTGCACGGCCTCGGAGTCGGCGATGAACGGCTGCCAGCCGGCGTGGAAGGTGCTCAGGTCCTCACCCGCGAGGTCGGCCATCATCCACTTCAGGCTGGTGCAGGCGTTCTTGTTCAGCGACTCGAACATCACCTTGACCTCGGGCGCGAGGTAGGTCCGGATGATGGCCCCGGGCACCTGCTGCAGCCCTTCCAGCATCGAGTCGCCGCTGCCTTCGTGCTCGCCCATGGGCGCCAGCATAGGCAGGCGTCGCCCGGCGCCCCATCTCGACCGGGCCGGGCGACGGTTCGTTCTCCAGCGGCTGGGTACAGGACCGGGAGCAGCACCACGTCCGGTCTCTGAGGGAGAGGCCGGCCCCGAGGCGTGGAGGGAGAACAGGAATGGTGACGGAGTTGGGAGAGAAGCCGACGCCCCAGATCGAGCCCGCCGAGCCGGCCCCGGGCGGCGTCGACGCGGTGGAGGAGATGGAGTACGACGAGCGGCCAGTGGTGCCGGACGTGTGGCCCATCGGCAACACCGCGGCGCGGGAGGCCGACGTACCGGACGAGATCACGGAGCCGGAGGACACCGACCAGGGTGCGACGTCCGACGGCGCCAGTCATCCCGACCAGGAGGCACCCGCATGAGTGAGCAGACGTCCGCGACAGACGCGACGACCGACGGCGACGCCGGGAGTGGGAACGAGCAGCCGACCGAGCTGAGGGACTCCAACCCCAACGGCTCGGGCCCGGAGCGCGCCGCCGGCGGGATGGGCCTCAGCAGCGAGCGGGTCGCTCACACCGGCGGTGGTGGGGAGTCCACGGACGGGGAGAAGGACACCTCCGAGCCGCCCCATCGCGACCAGGCAGGCGACCTGGTCGGGTCCGACGCGGAGTTCGAGCAAGGGGACGAGGACAACCCCGAGGGGCTCGAGCCGAAGGCCGACTACCCCTCGACGGATCCGCGCCACGACGACTGACGCCCGCTGGTCGACGAGGCCAGGAGAAACCGCTGCGTGATCGCGCCGCAAGGCGGGCCGTCAGGCTCGATCACGCAGCGGTTTCTCCACCACGGTCAGCCGCAGACGGTCGGCTCGAGCGGCGGGGGGACACCCAGGCCGGGCATCCCCATCCCGACCGCTGCCGATGCGGTCGGGGCGGCGGTCCGGGCCTCCCACGCATCACCCGACCGGGTACGACGATGGGACAGGACCGGGCCGTCGGCGACCAGGTGGTGGGGCGCGGCGTAGGTGATCTCGACCTCGACCACGTCGCCCGGCCGGATCCCGTCGGCGCCGGCGAAGTGCACCAGCCGGTTGTCGCGCGCGCGGCCGGTCAGCCGGTGCGTGGCGGCGTCCTTGCGACCCTCGCCCTCGGCGACCAGGAGCTCGACCCGCGACCCGAGGAGCCGCAGGTTCTCCTCCCAGGAGATCTGGTTGACCAGCTCGACGAGGCGCTCGTAGCGCTCGCGGACCACCGCCGGCGGCACCTGGTCGGGCATGGTCGCGGCGGGTGTGCCGGGGCGGATGGAGTACTGGAAGGTGAACGCCGCGGCGAACCTCGCCTCCCGGACCACGTCGAGGGTGGCGACGAAGTCGTCCTCGGTCTCGCCGGGGAAGCCGACGATGATGTCGGTCGACAGCGCGGCGTCGGGCATCGCGGCGCGGACCCGCTCGATGATCCCGAGATACTTCTCGCGTCGGTAGGACCGCCGCATCGCCCGCAGCACCCGGTCGGAGCCGGACTGCAACGGCATGTGGAGCTGGTGCATCACGTTGGGGGTCTCGGCCATCGCCGCGATCACGTCGTCGGTGAACTCCGCCGGGTGGGGCGAGGTGAACCGCACCCGCTCGAGCCCCTCCACCTCACCGCACGCCCGCAACAGCCGGGAGAACGCCTGCCGGTCGCCGAACTCCACGCCGTAGGCGTTGACGTTCTGCCCGAGCAGCGTCACCTCGCTGACGCCCTCGTCCACCAGGGCGCGGATCTCGGCCAGGATGTCGCCCGGGCGGCGGTCCTTCTCCTTGCCACGCAGGCTCGGGACGATGCAGAACGTGCAGGTGTTGTTGCAGCCCACCGAGACCGAGACCCAGGCGGCGTACGCCGACTCGCGCCGCGTCGGCAGCGTCGACGGGAACACCTCGAGCGACTCGAGGATCTCGACCTGCGCCTCCTCCCGCACCCGCGCCCGCTCCAGCAGCACCGGCAGCGACCCGAGGTTGTGGGTGCCGAAGACGACGTCGACCCACGGCGCCTTCTTCGTGATCGTCGCGCGGTCCTTCTGCGCCAGGCACCCGCCGACCGCGATCTGCATGCCGGGGCGCTTGGCCTTCACCGGGGCCAGGTGGCCGAGGTTGCCGTAGAGCTTGTTGTCGGCGTTCTCCCGCACGGCGCAGGTGTTGAGCACCACGACGTCGGCCTGCTCCCCGCCCGGCACCGCGACGTACCCGGCGTCCTCCAGCAGCCCGCTGAGCCGCTCGGAGTCGTGCACGTTCATCTGGCACCCGTAGGTGCGGACCTCGTAGGTGCGCGCCGCCGCTGGTCGAGGAGCGGCCTCGGCAGCAGCCGCCGCTGGTCGAGGAGCGCGCTCTGCGCGCGTCTCGAGACCGAGGCGGGACGGATCAGTGCTCATGACAGTCGCCCAGCGTACGGCGCCGACCCGCGGCCGCCGAAACCCACCGCGACCCACGACGGCGTACGACGTCGCCTGCCGCGCGGAGCCAGCCGCCGCGCCGAGCCAGTGACCGCGCGTAGCCAGTGGCAGAGTGGGCGGCGATGAACGAGCACTCCGGCCTCCCCGCCCTGCACCGTCGCTCCCTGCTGCTCGGCGGCGCCGGGCTCGGAGCCGGCGTGATCACCAGCTCCGCGCTGCTCGACATACCGGCCGAGGCGGCCGGGACGCGGACCACGAAGCACTGGAGCGGCACGTTCAAGGACCCGCACACGGCGGACTGGCACTACCTGCCGTTCGTGCTCCCGAAGGGCGCCCGGGCGATCGAGGTGCGCTACACCTCCGAGCCCCACGACACCGGTCTCGGGTTCAGCACGAACGTCGTCGACATCGGGATCTTCGATCCCTCGGGCATCGGGCTGGGCAACGCCGCCGGCTTCCGCGGCTGGTCGGGCGGCGCGCGGCGGCACTTCCGGATCACCCGACGCTGGGCGACCCCCGGCTACCTCGCCGGGCCGCTCACCCCCGGCCGGTGGCACATCATCCTGGGGCCCTTCCTGATCGTGTCGCCGGGGGCACCGTGGAAGGTGACGCTGACCGTCGTGCACGGCGACCCGGTGGAGCCGGCGTTCACCTCGAGCCACGCGCCTACATCGGTCGCCGGCACCGGTGCCGGGTGGTACCGCGGCGACCTCCACCTGCACTCGGAGTTCTCCGACGGCCAGTGGACACTCGACCAGCTCGTCGCCGAGGCGAAGACCCAGGGCCTGGACTTCCTCGGCACCTCCGAGCACAACACGAACGCGGCCACCCGGGTGTGGGGCCGTCACGTGCCCGACGACTTCCTGGTCGTCAGCGGCGAGGAGGTCACCACCCGCAACGGTCACTGGGTCGCGACCGGGATCAAGCCCGGCGCCTGGATCGACTGGCGCTACCGGGCCACGGACAACCAGATCGGGCGGTTCACCGACCTCACCCGCAGCCTCGGCGGGGCGGCGATCGCGGCCCACCCGTCGGTGCCGGTGAACGGCACGCGCTGGGACTTCGGGGCGTCGTACGCCGGCATGGACGCGGTCGAGGTCTGGAACGGTCCCTGGTCGGGCTTCAACCAGATGACCGTCTCCCACTGGCACCAGCTGCTGGTGGACGGCACGTACGTGCCCGCGGTCGGCAACTCCGACTCCCACCACTCCGGGCAGACGGTCGGGCTGGCGCAGACGGTCTACCGGCTGCCCACCCTCTCGA